>NZ_JALMUW010000021.1:0-16998 GCF_023846195.1 Spiroplasma endosymbiont of Lariophagus distinguendus | reverse complement strand
ATACATTAAGTTTTTTAGAATTAATGTTCTGATAAAAAATCTAAGAAACAAGAATCAACCATTCCAAAAACAACATATTAACTATTTTATATATCTTTCAATGATGAAAGTCCATTTTTAAGTAAAAAATATATGTTATAATTTAATAAATAAGTAAAAAATATTATAGTTAGGGTGAGAAAATTGAAAAAAAAAATTGGTATTGTCGCTGATTCCTCTTCAGGATTTTCAATTAAAGATTTAAAAGAAATGAATATTGGATTTTGTCCATTATTAATCACTTTTAGTGATGATACAACTATTACTGATGACCCTAACATTCTAAAGGATGAAGAATTCTATAATAGAATAGTTCATGAAAAACAATCTGCCAAAACTTCGCAAACACCACTTGGTCAAATGAGTATAATTTGAGAAGATGCTTTAACTAAATTTGAAAAGATTATTTTTATTCCTTTATCAAAGGGGTTATCGGGTCAATATAACACTGCTACTATGTTATCAAAAGAATCTAATTTTAAAGATAAAGTTTTTGTTTTTGATAGTAATGGTGTTTCAGTTATTAACTGACTATTAGTTAAAAAAGCATATCAAATGTCACTTAACGAAAAAAATAATGTTAATGATATTATAGAAGCACTAAAATTAATAAGAGATAACTATATAGCATTTATTTTACCTTATGATTTAAATTATTTAGTTCGTGGTGGTAGGATTTCAAAATCAGCAGCAGCCTTAGCTACTATGTTAAAAATAACTCCAATTTTATCTTTTGACGGAACCATTGATAAATTTGATAAAACAAGAACATGAGATAAAGCTATTAAAAATACTCTTAAAGAAATTAATAAAAGTAAAAAAATAGAAAGCATTACTCTCTTTTACATTATTCATGCTTTTGCTGAGGCAAAAGAAATAGAAAAAATTACAAAATTTGTTAAAGATTATGGCATTAAAAACGTCAAAACTATTAATTTAGCAAACGTAATTTGTGCTCATACAGGAATTGGAACCTTCAGTTTTGTTGCTTTTAATTTAGATAAAGATAAGTTACCAAAATTATAACAATAAAAAATTCACTTTTATGAGAAACATTTAAAAGTGATTTTTAATAATGGCAGGGGTGGCAGGACTCGAACCCACAACACTCGGATCTGAAGGCCGATGTTCTACCATTGAACTACACCCCTAAAATATTTAATTTAAATAGTACATGTTCAATTTTACGCGAAAGAAGTTTTAAGTTCAATTAAAATTTCATTTTTTTTATTTTTAATTCACATTTATCACAAATTCCATGAATTTCTAACTTATAATGTGAAAAATAAAAATTATTTTTAGTTGCTAATTTTTCAAGTTTTTCTTCTTGTAATGGTGAAATTTGTTGTTTATCTTCGAAAGAGGCATGAATAATTTTATTACAAAAATTACAAATAATATGAACGGTATTTTCTGATAGTTCATAAATTATTTGTTTTCCTTCAAAAACATTAGCATGAATAATATGTTCTGTCATTAATAAATCAATAGTATTATAAATACTCATAATATTAATATTATCATTACCTTCTTTTGTTAAAAAACTAATAATATCATTAATACTAACATGTTGCTTAAGCGTTAATACTTTAATAACTGCTTTACGAACATCAGTTAAACGATAGTCTTTATCTTTCAACTTTTGGATAATATTTTCAAAATTTTTATTCATACTAATCTCCTGATAAAATATAATATTACTTTTTTTTATTTTTTTCAATTGCTACTAATCTTTCAATTTCATTTATTAAATCTTGAACTGTTTTTGTTTGTAAATCCAGTAATTTATTATCATTAATTTTTACATTATGTTTTTCTTCTATTTTAATAACAATCATTACTAATTTAAGAGAGTCAATTTTTACATCTTTAAATTTAGTTTTGGGTGTAATTTTTTCTTTAATTTCTGGATAATCTTTTTTAATAATTTGATGAATTTCACTTAAAATATCCATAAATTCACTCCTAATTTAAATCATTTTTATTAATAGTTATACTTAGTATAACATAGAGCATTAAATTTTATTTGTTATTTTAAAATATCATTCTAAATAATCTAGTTTTAAATTAGTATTATATTCAACTCATACAGCATTATTTAAAATATTAAAATGAAAAATAAAATTATTAATTTTTCATTGTGGAAATGTTTTAATAATTAACTTTAAAAATATGTATTGAAATAAATCTTGATTAAATTGTATTTTATATATAATCTGTGACTGATTTGCTAAGATAGTACTATTTTTATCTAAAATAATTGTAATACTTTCATTTAATTTTTTAATATCAATAGCTTCTACAACTATGTCTGGATTTAAATTTTCTTTTTTATCATCTACGGTCTCTAATTCTACATCATATTCTTTTACAATTTCATTTAAATTTTTATTAGTTGAAAAATTTTTGATAATAAAAAATAACATAATACTTAATGTAATAGTGATAGTAATAATTAAAATGCTAATTTGTAACCTACGTATAAACATTTTATACCTTTATTTGACTATGAATTAAATACTTATAATCAATAAAACTAAAGTTATCACTACTATAAAATTTTAATATTTCATTGTAAGTTAAACTAAAATTAGTGGTTGTCACTCAATTTTCACTATTATTTCTTATTAATTTTTTAATAAAAATAGAATGATATGGACCACCAATAATTGGTTCACTACTTTCTTCAATAAATTTTAAATTAATATCATATTTAAAAAAGGTTTGAAAATTAAATGGAATATTTATATTAAAGTGAAAACATTCAAATCTTGGTAAATCAAATTGATTTTTTCCTATTTCATCATTCAATACTATTTTATTTACAATGCTATTATAAATAGTACTATAAAATTCTAAATAATATTCATCAATATTTTTTTTATTACGTAATAAAAAAGCTGGTATTTTATTATTTTGATAAAATTTTGATAGATTTTCATTAATATTTAATGATGTATTTTGTTGTAAATCAAAATTATTATTAAATATTAATATTTTACGTAATATTGTTTCTTTATCATCATAATAATAATCTTTTACTTTTGGAAAATGTGATACTAGATAACGTTTTATTCTTATTGGCACTATATTTGCAGTATTAATATTATTACCAGAAAACTTAAAAACCTCATCTAATCTTGATTTTCCACCAACTATCATGTTCTTCATGATCTTTTTAGAAAAAATATGATAAAATCCTTTATCAGAGAAATTTGTCGTTAAAATAATGGGATTTTTAATTTCCAAATTAAAATTTGTTGTAATAAACATTTTTGGTTTAATTTGTAATTGATACTGTGGATTACTATTAAAATAAAAACTAAGTGTTCCATAATTATGTTTATTATTAATATGACGAACTTGCTTTAAATTACTAGGTTTTTTACAATTAAAACTATAATTTAAAATATTTATATTATCTTTTTTAATTGCTATTGCTGGTAAAATTATCTTATAAGTTTTCATAACCATATGTAAAAAAGAAATATCAGCATATGGACCAAGTTTATTATTTTCAAGTAATTCTAAATATGAAGAAGTAAGAAATACTCACTTAATTGATTTAGATATCACAAGTTGTCCACTTGCCTGCTTAATATTACTATAATTCAAATCATATTGAAACGTTACATCGTCAAGTAATCCTTCACTTGGTTCTTTGTTAATATCAAAATCATAACTATATGCTTCTACAATTTGAAGTTCAATATAATAATAACTGCTTTTTTGCAAAGTTTGGATTGGAAAGCCAACCACTGTAAATCTTGGAATTAAAAATAATTCTTTTTCATAAATGGGGCTGTTTTTTACATCACTCGTTAAATTCATCTTTTGTTCTAAAAAACTACGCGAATTCAATAAATCAATGCTATTAATATTCATTTTATATCCTTAAATTAAATATAAGTATAAAAAACGCTTAATAGCCGTTTTTTCTAATTTTTCATATTCTTTGATATGATAATATTTTTTTCATCAATTTTTATTTGATTTAACTAAGAACGTTCTAACAATATAACTATATTCATTTTTTGGTAATAATGCTAAAACTGTATCAACAATTTGTACATGTTTTTCATAATTTTTTAAATCCTTATTTATCGCTATCTTATTAGCATAGTGAACACTATCCTCTTTCAAAACATAATTTTCTTTAAAATTATTATTTGCTAATGTTAATTTTGCTTGTTCATATTTAACAAAAATAGCAGCAATTAGTTGCTTATCAGCACTTATTTGTTCTTTCATTATTATCACCTCAATAATAATTTAAAAACAAATAATTATCTTTCCTCTATTTTATTTCTATTTAACTGACTAATTTTAATATGATCTTGCAAAATAAGTTCAGACACTATTAGGAGTTTGACACTTAAAACAATTACTTGGTTTTTTATACGGTTCTAAAGGAATACAACGTGATGTTGTACCAGTTAAACTTTTAATTTCTTCTTCACACTTTATTTGATCACAAAAAGGTACAATAAAGAAACCTTTATGAATTTTAACTAATTTATGATATTCATTGAAATCTGTTAACTCTTTTAAACTTGTATTTAATTTTTTTTGTGAATTATTAAATAAATCTTTATTTAATTTATTTAATTGATTAATAATAGTTGTTACTAATAGTTTTTCATTATTAATTTCAACATCAATAGTATCTAAATTATGACGTAAAATTAATTTAATTACTTGATTTTCAATTTCTTGCTCACCAATTGCAATAGTAATTGGAATACCTTTAATTTGACTTTCACTTTTCTTATAAGAAAAACTTTTATTATCTTCATTTATTAATACTCGGAAATGAGAACTTAAAATTTTAAATATTCTTTCAACAGTTATTTTAACTTTATCACTTTTAGGTGATAAATTTAAAAGCATAATCTGATGTGGTGCAATTGTAGATGGCAATACTAAACCCAGATCATCGCTATGCGCCATAATTAAAGCACCAATTAATCTTGTCGATACACCTCATGATGTTTGATATCCTAATTCTTGTTTATTGTCTTTATTACTAAATTTAATATTAAATACCTTTGTGAACTCTTGACCAAAATAATGACTAGTACCGGCTTGTAATGCTTGTCCATCTTGCATCATAGTTTCAATTGTATATGTCATTTTTGCTCCAGCAAAACGTTCGTGAATTGTTTTTGCACCAACAATAACTTTAATTGCTAATTGTTTTTCAACAAAATCAGCATACAACTTAATCATTTTTAATGTAAAGTTTTTTGCTTCTTCATCGTTATTATGCATTGTATGTCCTTCTTGTCATAAAAATTCACTAGTTCTTAAAAATGGTTTTGTATTTTTTTCTCATCTAACAACATTACATCATTGATTATATAATAATGGTAATTGTTTATATGAACTAATTATTTTTGAAAAATGACGACAAAATAAAACTTCTGAAGTAGGACGAATAATTAGTTCCTCTGATAATTGATTATTTCCAACTTTAGTTACAGTTGCACATTCTGGTGCAAAACCCTCAATATGATCTTTTTCAACTTGAAATGCTTTTTGACTAATTAAAAGTGGTAGCATTACATTTTCAATATTTAAAATTTTAAATCTTTGATTTAATAAATGTTGAATATTTTCTCAAATTGCATATCCGCGAGGACGAAAAATAATGGTACCGGCCGCTGAACCATTTTCTGCACCATAATCACAAAGTTCTGCTTGCTTAATAACATCAGTATATCATTTGGCAAAATCAATCTCTCTTGCTGTAATATTTTTATTCTTTGCATTATTCATAATGATCTATTCACCTTTCGTTGATTGACTTTTATGTCACTTCCAATAATTTGGGTAATTTAAAGCATCTAGCACTTTATTTGCTTGTTCTGATTCTAATACTTTTCCTAGTAAATAGTCAACCTTTAATCCTTTTAAAACAATAATTTCAGGAACGTTAATAATACCACGAGCTAAAATATTTTTAATACCTAAAATTCTTAAATAATGCAAACAAATAATAACATCAATATATTTACTAAAACTAAAAGTAACTTGTTCTAATAAATTAGAAGTTAAAACTACATAATCAGGTTTAAAATGATTAATTAATTTAAAATTATCAATATGACGTAAATCATGAGTAAAAGAAATTTTTATTTTATTACTACGAATAGTTTTAATAATTGAATCATACTTATTCCAACTATTAATTTCACCAATATCTTGAAAATCAAAAATTAAATCACAATTTTCAAAAAGATTTTTTCTCTTATTAACAAGAGCAATTAACTTTGTTAAAATAGTTTTATCTTGTAACTCAATTAAACTAACAGGAAGAATAAGGTTTTTTTCTTGTTTTAATTTTGCAAATTTTTCAAATGTTTGAATAAATAAAGGCTCATTTACTTTTCATCACAATCCTGAATCTTGAATATTACGCATCAAAACAATAAACGAAACATAATAAGAATTTTTAACAAAATTTCATCAAGCATAGTAACAATTTGGTTCATTTGAATTATCACTTTTATATACTGGTCTAATACTAACACTTAATAATTTTTCCATTTGTTCTGATTGTAGAAGTGAATAATGATTATAATCGGGATAATTTAAAATATCATTTGTCTTCAATTTGATTTCAATTAAGTCTCTACTTTGTACTACTTCTAATTGATTCTTATCAATAATTTTATTATATAATATATAGACATTTGAAGCATCAGTTTTTACTGAAGCATAAACACATAATATTTGACTTTGAATCTGCAAATAACTACTTTTTTCTACTAAATTACGTTTAATATAACTATTTATTTTTTTTTGGAATCGATATAAATTTATTTTCTTATTTCTAGAATAAATTAAAAACTGACCATCATAATATTTACAAATAATAGTATTATCTAATCCTAAAGTTATTTTACTATAATATGAAATTAATAATTCCATTCGTTCAATATTATTAACAGTTAAAATATTTTCTAATGCTAAATAATTCTTTATTTTTATTAAAATCATATATTCAAATTGACTATTTATTTTTTTATTATATTTTTTTTGACTAAAATTATCTAAAATAGTTTGTACAAAAACTGACTTTACCACTGTTAACTCATTTTGTTGTAAAATAATTGCTTGTGAAATAGCAAAACGATTATAACGAATATTACTTTGCATTTGACCATACAAAACTTTATTATTATTATCAAAATAATCAATTGATAAATCATAAACAATAACTTTACTTCCTAATTGAAAGGAAACCGAAAAATGACACGGCTCAAATGGAACTTTATTCACTAATAAATCTTGAATAAAAATTTCAATTTTTACTTTAGTTTTACGATTCATCATTGATTTAAATACAAACAATGAAATTCGTTTTTTACGATTTAAAACTTCTAAGCGTTCAGAAAAAGTAATGATTTCATTTTTTAAATCAATTTTCAATGGAACTAAACTTAACAAATCACCATGGATAACATTATAATATTGATTATTACGATGATTTAAACGTATAAATAAAATAATTATTATTGTCATAAAAGGAATTAAAGCAATAATTACAATTGCAGATCAACGCATAATTTTACCTCCATTTAATCAGAGCCTAAAGTAATATTACCATTATTTCCTTGGAAAAGTTTTAACTTTAGTCTTTGATTATCAATATATAATTTAGCTAAACGAAACATTTTGCGATCTTTAACCAAAATTCAATCAATAGCTTCAACAGGAATTGTTTCGTATATTTGAACACGATTAGTATCAACATTTAAACCTCAATCTTTAGTAGTGCTTTGAAATAGTTTATGAATATCAACAGAAATAATAGCTATTTTATTAACATCAACATTTTGCTCTGCACATCACTTTCAAAAAAAATGACGTGTTGAATTACCTAACTCTAATTCTAAATAAGTAGCATGTTCTAAATAAGTTCAAACAATATATTCTTGCTTTGGCAATAATTTAATTTGTGAAGAAGGTTTAATTCCTTGTTCTAATATTAAAGTAATATTACTAACATCAGTATAAAAAAATAAGTTAAAAATATTTTTATTTTCTAAATGTTTAATAATTTGAATAGTTGATCTTCTTCTAAAATTTAAAAAAATATTATTACGTTTTTTATTATTCGTTGAAGTAGAAGATTTATTAGATTTTTTTTGTTTTTTAAACCTATTAAAAAAAGGAGTTTTTTTTTCATTGTCTTCTGATAATTTAGAAATATCCAAATTAGGTTGATTTTCATCACTAAAATATTCTTTAATTTTTTTAATTCGTCGACTTCAACCCATAAATTATGACCACCTTATTATTAATATTTACCTAATTATACTAAATTTTTTTAAAATAATGGTGCTAAAATTCTAAGCAATAATAAAAATACACCCCGATAGGCAAAACTACGATGTAGTAGTGGATTACTAATAATTAAACTAGAATGAATAAAATCTTTTTCAAATGAAGCAGATAAATCACTATTTGTTTTACTATCATAAACAATTACTAAAGTTTGATGATCTGAATAAAGACTACGATAATCAAGATTAGTTGAACCAATAATAGTAATATCATCATCAAAAATACCAGACTTAGAATGGTTAAAAACATTATTATATTCGTAAATTTTAACACCTGACTCAATCAATGAATCATAATAAGTTCTTGACATGTCTAATGATAAAAATTTATCAGTAATTCCGGGTAATGATAATCTAACATCAACACCAGAATAAGCACTATTACGCAATGCAGTAATTAAATCGCTAGTTGGAATTAAATAAGGAGTACTAATTCAAACTCGCTTTTTAGCATTACTAATAAATTTAATAAATAAATCTTTTTGAATTGTTTCTTTAGTAATAGGTCCATCATCAATTACTTGGACAATAATATTATTTTTAATTTTTATTTCAGATTTTTCAGCACTAATATCAAGAATATTACCAGTAATAAAATGCCAATCTTGTCTAAATATTAAATCAATTGATTTAACAGCTTCCCCAACAATTCTAATTTGGGTATCTCTTCAAAAGCCATACTTTGCAGAAAGATAAATATAGTTATCTGCTAAGTTAACTCCACCAGCATAACCAATATTCCCATCAATAATAATATCTTTACGATGATTACGAAAATTATAATTTCCTGTCATAAATGGTAATCTAACTGGTGAAAATTTATGAATAATAATTCCCATTTTTTTCATTTTTCATATTTTATATTTTGATAAACTAAAATATGAACCAACAGCATCATAAATCATATAAACTTTAACTCCTGCTTCAATCCTTGCTTTTAAAACATTAATAATTACTTCTAACAGCTCCCCTTCACCAAGAATAAAATAATTAATAAAAATATAACTTTTTGCTTGTTTTAAATCTTCAAATAATTTAACAAATTTATTAGGACCATTATTTAAAATTTGAACATCAGTATTATTATAAAATGGTCGATGAGAAATTCTTGTTGTATAGTTAAATAAAGATAAAGTATCTTCACTCAAAGTTATTTTTTTTGATTCTAAAATTGAATTAGCAAAAGTTCAATCTTCTTGGGTATAAAAATAACTATTTGTTTTTAAATAAGCTTTTTGTTTTCGTCGATAACGATAAGGACGACCAAAAGTTCAATATAAAAAAATACCGATGATTGGCAAACATAAGGTAACCATAATTCATGATAGTTTTGCATCTTGCATACGATTGGTAATGAAAATAATAATACCAGTTAAAATAGTTAAAGTAATAATTATCATCAAAATAATTCATGAATATTTAATATAATTAAATATAACAAAAACTATTGTTGCAATCAAAGCAATATATAAGATTAATGATAAAAGTAAGTTTACTCGTTTACGCATGATTTCTCCTTAATATAAAGAGTTCTTTATTAAATTATATCTAATTATTAATAAATTTATTATTTAAAAGTAAAAAAAAGCAATTAATGCTTTTTAAATAATGGCGGAATGGGAGAGATTCGAACTCTCGCGACAGTTTCCCGTCCTAACTGATTAGCAATCAGTCCTCTTCAGCCTCTTGAGTACCACTCCAAAGTTATAATAATTACTTTTTTTACAATTATTATTATAACTTTAATTTTAAAATTTACTATGTATTTTTTAATTTTTTTTAAAAAATCCTATATTCCAAAATAAAATTTCACTATTTTTTAAATTAAATAAATAATATATTACTAAATTTGTTACAAATTTATTTTTTTACTTGAAACTACTATTTAATTTATACAACACAAACATTGCATTGATAATTTTCACTATCCTCTAAAACCTCTTGACGAATACGAACATAATAAATTGATGAACAACCTTTTTTAAAGGCTCTAATATAAGCTTTATTTAAATCACGAGTTGTCGCTTTATCAGTAATAAATAAAGTTAAAGAAATTGCTTGATCAACGTGCTGTTGTGCAGCTGCTACAATATCAATAATTGGATTAGGACCTAATTCATATCCACCTTCAGTGTAATATGATAAATTATTATCATCAATCTTATAAGCAGGAACATAAACACGACCTAATTTCCCTTCTTTTCGTACCTCAACAGGAGCGACTACCGGTTGTAGACTTGGTGTACACGAAGATAAATAACTAATTGAACCAGTGGGTGCTACTGCCATTAAATGTGAATTAGCCAATCCCGTTTCTTTAATTTTTATTACTAATTCTTTCCATTGCTTCTGAGTTGGAATCATAATGTTATATTTTGTAAATAATTCTTGTATTTTTTTTGTTTCAGGAGTTCATTTATCTGACTGACATTTTATATATTTATCAAAATATGAACCATCAGCAAATTTTGAATTTTTAAATCCACCAAAACTTCCAAATTTTAATGCTAATTTATTTGAAGCACTAAAAGCATGATAAGCCATAACATAAAAGAAAATATTAGTAAAATCAATTGCTTCTTTTGAATCATAAAAAATATGATTTGTTGCTAAAAATCCATGTAAATTCATAGCGCCTAAACCCAAAGCATGATTTTTTTTATTTCCATATGCAACTGACGGAGCACTAGAAAAATCACTACTTCTTGATACGTGGTCTAATGAATGAATTGCTTGAAAAATAACCTCACCAAATTCACTTCCACTTTCCATTACTTTTGCAATATTAATACTTCCTAAATTACAACTAATATCTTCACCAATTTCTTTAAAACTTAAATCACTATTAAATTCACTAGCTGTACTTACTTGAATAATTTCACTGCACAAATTACTCATAACAATTCTACCGGGATGAGCATTATTTTTATTTACTGTATCATCAAATAATAAATAAGGATATCCACTTTCAAAATGTAATTCAGCAATCATTTGAAATAATTTGCGAGCACTAATAAAATTTTTACTAATATCAGGGTTTTTTAACATATTATAATACTCTTTAGTAATAGAAATATCTGTCATTGCTTTACCATAAACTTTTGCAATATCATAAGGACTAAAAAGTGCCATCTGTTCATTGTTTTTTGCTAATTCAAAAGTAATATCAGGAATAACTACTCCTAAAGACATTGATTTAATACGAATTTTTTCATCTGCATTTTCACGCTTTGAATCTAAAAATAACATAATATCTGGATGATGAACATTTAAATAAACTGCCCCAGCACCTTGTCTTTGACCTAGTTGATTAGCATATGAAAATGAATCTTCAAGAATTTTCATAACTGGGATAACGCCTGTTGCTTGATTTTTAATATTTTTAATTGGAGCTCCAAATTCTCTTAAATTTGTTAAACACAAAGCAACTCCACCACCACGTTTTGATAACTGTAATGAAGTAGTAATAGCGCGAGCAATTGATTCCATGTTATCTTCAATTCGTAAAAGATAACATGAAGTGTATTCACCTCTTTGTTTTTTTCCTGCATTTAAAAATGTGGGAGTAGCTGGTTGAAATCTACCAGACATAATTTGTCTTAAAATTTTACTAGCATGTTCAATATTACCATCAGCGAAAAATAAACTATTCATAACAACTCTATCTTCATAATTTTCTAAATATTGTTTACCATTAAAACTTTTTAAAGCATAAGAATTATAAAATTTTAAAATACCCATAAAACTCGTAAACTGATAATTAAAACTGTATGCTTCATTTGTTAATCGTTCAATTTCCGTAATTGAATATTTATTAATTATTGTTTCATCATAATATTGATTTTTTACTAAATATTCTATTCTTTCTTTAACGGTTTTAAAAAGCAATAAATTTGGTTTAATATGATTTTTCATATAAGATTGTGCTGCTTGCAAATCAAATTGTACATTATTAGTAGTTTTTGCTCTAGCATTTAAAGTAACATATTCATCACTTTCTAAAGTTCCAGATAAAGTATTTATTTCATTGGTATTTTTTTTATCTTTATCTCAAAAATCTACTAATATATTTTTTATTGTTGATACATCATTATTAGTTCCTAATAATTCAAATTGAAATAATAGTGGGACATTTAATTTTTTTGAAAGAATTGGCCCGGCAATTGCAAAAGTATCACCAAAATTAGTATTCCCCGACGCAATAACACCACGACAAAAATTACGATTTTGCTTATTATTTAAAAATTTAATTACCTGTTTAGGAACCGCCCCTTCTTTAATATCACCACCCCCACTATATGTTGGTGTTATTAACACATAATCTTTATCAACTAAAATTTCCTCTTGTAGATCATGAGGAATTCTTGAATTTAAAACCTCTAATTTTTGAATAAAACGATGAGTATTATTTGACAAAGAAGAAAAATAAACAACATGAATTTTTCCTTCTGGCTTTAATATTTTTTGGTTTGAAACTTTTACAACATCATTATGCATTTTTTTCTCCTTTAAAATTAAAATTCTCAATCTTCATCTTGCGTTTCTACAGTAATGCCCATTACATAAGATGAACCATTACCTGAAAAGAAATCGTGATTTTCATCAGCTCGAGCTGATAATTGATTAAAAATTTCTGGCTTAATTCTTGTTTGTTCTTCACTAAAAGGTGAATCATATCCTAAATTTTGTAAAAACTTACCAGCATTATATAAACTAAACTTAATAGCATCTTCAGCTAAATTAAATTCTTGATATAATTCTGTTAAATATTGCTTTTCTAAATCAATTAATTTAAACAATAAATCAAATACAAATTTTTTCATTTCTTCTTGTTTTTCTTTTGGTAACTTTTCAACTTTTCTTTGATATTTATAGCCACTATAATAATTATGAATAACTTTATCACGTAAAATTAATCTAATAATATCTGAAGTATTAGGTAATTTACTACGAGCAGATAAATAAAATGGTAAATAAAAACCACCATATAATAAAAAACCTGGCATTAAAGCGGCAGCTACTTTGGATTTTAAAGGATCATCACTTGTATAATAAGGAATTAGTGCACGTGCTCTGGCTTGTAAACTTTCATTATTAATCACTCATTCATGAGCAGATTCAATCTGCTCACTAGAACATAAAGTTGAAAAAATTGTTCCGTATGATCGAGCATGAACTGCTACCATAAAAGCAAAATTTGTGTAAATAACTTGTTCATGATCAGTTAAAGAATTAGGTATTTGTGCGATATCACCAACTGTTGCCTGAATTGTATCTAATAAAGTTAAACCTGTAAATGTTCTTGTTATTAACTCTTGTCATTTTGGATTTAATGTTTTTCAAGAAGTTAAGTCATTAGAAACAGGAATTTTTTCTGGTAACCAAAAATTTTGAGTAATACGGTTTCAAACCTCTAAATCTTTTTCATCATTGATTACATTTCAATTTACAGACCGCATTTTTCCATTAAAATTTTTCATAATATATTCTAATGGTGACTGTGATTGTTGAAAATATTTGTTATCTTTTGCCATTTATTATTACCCCTCTACTTAATTACACAACTAAAAACATCCCCTATATTATATAAAGGATGTTGTCATTATTAAAAATTACTTTATTAAAATTACAAATATTAAAAAATAAAAGTAATTATTAAAAATAATCATTAATTCACACCCAGGAATATAATATCACTTAAAAAATTAGACCGGTCTACTGGCTTAGTTTCATTTTACTTGTTACCCTTCTCAAAGTTTTATCTTCAATGGTTTTGTAACGTTCATCAACATCACAGTTGCTGGGGCAGCAAAGAATTCTCATCTTTTTCCCGAACATCTAAAGTTCCTTGTTATTTAGTTGTATAAATATTCTACTACAAGAAAAACAATTTTGGTAATTTATAAATACATTACTATGTATTTTTTTAACCTCAACTATTTTAAAATTATTCTTAATTTTTTTATTATGAAAATTTTCATTTTAATATACAAAAATAATTTAATATATTCTTTACTGTTGTTTTTTAAAGTAAAAAACATTAATCTTTATACTTTATTTGTTAATAACTTTTTTTCAACTTTTTGTAATTGTTTAATAAAATCATTAATAGTACCGTTATTTTTAACAATAAAATCAATATCTTTATTTAAAATTAAATATTTTTTTTGTTGATTTAATAATGAAATAACTTGTAAATCATTAACATTATCACGTTCTTTTATTCGTTGGATTTTTTTATCTTCTTCAGCCTCAATTAAAAGAATTTTATCAACTAATAAATTTAAATTTGCATTAAATAATACTGCACAATCAATAACAATTAATTTTTGGTGTATTTTATTACGAATAATATCTTCTTCGACAATTTTTATCATTTTTGGTCAAATAATATTTTCTAATTTACGTAAAATATGAGGGTGCTGAAATGCTTCATACCGTAATTTTATTTTATTAATTGTTTTATCATTATTAATAAAAGTATCACCGAATTCATTAATTAATGCTTTTTTTGTTTCTTTTAGTGTATAAATATGTTTAACAACTTTATCAACAAAAATAACATACGCACCTTTATTTTGAAAAAAATTTGTAGCAGTTGTCTTACCTACTCCCGCTTCACCAATAATACCAATAATCATGAGTTCACCCTTACTTATGTTCAATTTGATAACTTGCAAGAATACCAATCATTGCTGCATTATCAGTACAGTATTCTAATTTTGGAACAATTATTTTTAAATTTGGATATTTAATTTTTAAATCTAATACTGCTAATCTTAATTGCTGATTAGCACTAACTCCTCCTGCTAAAACTAAAGTTTTTGGATTATGTTTTTTTAATGCTAATTCAATTTTATTAATCAATACTTGAATAACTGTTGTTTGAAAAGAAGCTGCAAAATTATTAAATTGTAACTTACCTTTTTCTTTATTTATCAAATTAGCACATGCTGATTTTAAACCACTAAAACTAAAATCTAAACTATTATCATTTTTAGGTAATGGTAATTTATAAGTTGGCTTTCCCAATTTAGCACTTCGTTCAATTTCAGGACCACCCGGATATTTTAAATCTAACATTCTTGCAACTTTATCATAACATTCACCAACAGCATCATCTAATGTTTGACCAAGTATAGTGAAATTTAAATGTTCATTTGCCAACATCAACTGTGTATGACCACCACTAACTAATAAACCAAGTACTGGAAATTCTCATTCATTATTAATTAAAGAAGCATACAAATGTCCATACAAATGATTACATGGAAGCAATGGCTTTTCTAAATAAGCAGCAATAGTTTCTGCTATAATTTTACCTACGTGTAAACAACTAGCCAGACCAGGAGTATTAGTATAAGCAACAAAATCAATATCCATAATTGAAATGTTAGATTTTTCAATTGCTGTTTGTAAGACAATAGCAATATTTTCACTATGAGCTCGTGCTGCTAATTCTGGAACAACACCACCATATTGTTGATGAAGCTTAATTTGTGAAGCAATAATATTACTTAAAACCTTTTTATCTTTAATAACAGCAACACTAGTTTCATCACAACTAGTTTCTATCGCTAAGATTATCATCAATATCCTCTTCTTTATAATAAGCAACTGCTGATTCTAAAGCTAAAATCATCATTTTTTTAAAACTAGTTTCGCGTAATGCTGCTGAAATTGATTCACCGGTAATAAAAGAATCAGAAATTGTTAATAAACAAGCCGCATTTTTTTCTAAATGTTTTGCATTAGCAAATAAGGCAAAAGATTCCATTTCTACTGCTAAGCATTTACTAATTAAAGGATTAGTTTTATAATCATTATCATTAATACGATAAAATACATCACTTGAATGAATTAAACCCGATCTTAAATTTATTTTTTCACTTACTATATACGAAGAATTTTCATTTTTTTGCTGATCAAATTCATTATCAATTTTTTGTGCCACTTTATTAATAATTTTGCTAATATTACCAACAGATTCAATTTGATTTTTATCAATATTAGCAGCATATTTAGCGAAAGTAGATTCACTATATACTTTAGTAGTATTAATAATATCATAAACTTTAACATCTTTTTGATATGAACCAGCGCTACCAACACGAATAATACAGTCAACATCATAAAATTTAAATAACTCATATGAATATATACCAATTGAAGGCATACCCATACCACTAGCAGCAATAGTAATATTATATCCTTTATATTTTCCAGTAAACATTAACATATTACGAACATTATTTACTTGTTTTCAATCTTGTAAAAAATTAGAAGCAATGAATTGAGCACGTAATGGATCACCTGGCATAATTACTACTTTTGCAATTTGATCACAAGCAGCTTTAATATGAGCTGTTGGAATTTTTTCTTTATTTTCCATATATTCTCCTTTTTTTAAATAATAATAGTTATTATAATATATTGTTAATTTAGTAACAACATTAATATTTTTAATGACTAGTTTTTTATTTTAAAAATTAAATTTAATTTTATAACTTTTCATACTAATTAAAGAAAATAAAAAATATTCTAAAAAAAGTTTAATCAACACCTTTTTTAGTTTTTTAGTATAATTTATTAAAACTAAATAATGTTT
>NZ_JALMUW010000020.1:0-17012 GCF_023846195.1 Spiroplasma endosymbiont of Lariophagus distinguendus | reverse complement strand
TATTTTTTACTTCTGAATTTGCAGCAACAGTTTCTACGTATATTGTTGAACGTTTATCTGAATCTAAACGTTTACATGGTACTCTAGTAAATATTTTTGGTTATGGTGTCCTAATTACAGGTGAAAGTGGTATTGGTAAATCAGAAACAACATTAGATTTATTACGTAATGGGCACTTATTTGTTGGTGATGATAGTATTGATATTTTAAAAGTCAATAATAAAATTGTAGGAAAAGTTAATCCGATTATTAAAAATTTAATTGAAATTAGAGGAATAGGTATCCTAGATATTACCAAAATGTATGGATATCATGTTATAATGCATGAGAGTCAAGTAAATTTAATTATTAATTTAATTAGAATTGAAAATGATGGTTGAACTAAAGTTGATCGACTTGGTGATCATAATAACTTTGATGTTTTTTTTGAAATTAAAGTGCCTAAAATAATTATTCCTGTTAGTCCAGGAAGAAATTTAGCTGATTTAATTGAAGCAGCAGTTATTAGTTTAAAGTTAAAAGATGAAGGTCAAGACGCTACTGCTAGTTTTCAAAAACAAATAATTAGAAATTTAACAAAAAAGAAATAATTTAATTATTAAATTATCAAAAAGGAAAAAATATGATTAATGATGATGGATACAATAGTTTAATTACCGATATTCCGGGAACGGGAATTCATATTTATTCAGTATTAATGGCAATAGGTTTTTTAACTGCTGTCATTGCTTCATGAATAAAATTATATCGTCGTAATATTCCAACTAAAACTTTAGAATGAGGAACATTAGTTATTGCATTAGCAGGATTAATAGGAGCAAGAGCATGATATGTTCTTAATAATACTAGCACAATTGAAAATGCACTTGATGTAGTTGCCGTTTGAAGAGGCGGTATGGCAATTGAAGGAGGCGTTACAGTTGGAATGATAGTGGGGTTCTTTATTTTTTATCGTACTTCAAAACAGTTACAAATTTCAATGTGAGTTTTTATTGATTGTATTGTTCCAAATATTTTATTAGGTCAAGCAATTGGTAGATGAGGTAATTTTTTTAATCAAGAATTACTAGGAACTGATGTTGGTCATCCTTTCAGTTGATTACCAACATGAATAAATAATCATTTACATTATGGTTTTAATAGCGATAAACCAGATCCTGTTGCTGTTTATCGTCAACCTTTATTTTTATATGAGTCATTATCTTCATTATTTGGTTGATTCTTTTTAACGTTTTTTGTACCAAAAACAGGACAAATATTTAGTAAAAAACCATGAAAATTAGATTCTTCGCAATTTATTTCGCCTTTAAAGACTAATCCAATTGTTGGAAAAGATTTTTTAAAACCTTGAACGGTTATTAAAAAAATTCATGGATATCGTAAATTTAAATATGAAAGTTGAAAACAAGCATATTTTGATTTTACACCCAATAAGAATAGTGTTAAAAGTTTTGAAAAAATACCTTGAAAAGATGTTAAAACACATTCAAAAGTTAAATCAAAGATAAAAAAATGATATTTAAAGATTAAATATAATATGCAACCACATTCTAAATCTTTAAATACTATGTATAATCCTAATAATTATCGAGTAACGTATGCAGGAGTATCAGGTAGTTTATACTTTGTCTTTTATGGTATTATTAGAATGATTTTAGAACCACTTCGTGATAATAGAGACATTATGAAAATAGCCAATGTTTCAACTTCAATGATAGTTTCTGGAATGTGAATTATTTTAGGTGTTATTTTAGTAATATTTGCACAAATTATTGCACCATCAAGATTTCGTAAAGGAGAATGATTATATGAAAAATCATACTAATAAAGAAAATAAATATGATTATGATTTAGTAGTTATTGGTGGTGGTCCAGCAGGAATGACAGCTGCTATTTATGCACAAAGAGCAAATCTTAAAACTGTGATTATTGAAAAATATATTGTTGGTGGAAAAATGATTAAAACTTCTGAAATTGAAAATTATCCAGGTTATGATTATATTTTAGGGCCTGAATTATCAGAAAAAATGCAAAAGCAAGTTGAGAAACTACAAGTTGAATTTGTTACTGATGAGGTTATTAAAATTACAGATAGTGAAAATCATAAAATTAAAACAGTCCTTTTAAGTAGTGGTGATGTTCTTATTGCTAAAGGAGTAATTATAGCTACTGGTTCATTAGAACGTAAAATTGGTGTTCCTGGTGAAGAAGAATATGCTAATCGTGGTGTTTCTTATTGTGCTGTTTGTGATGGTGCTTTATTTAAGAATAAAATTATTAGTGTAGTTGGCGGTGGTTATGCTGCTTGTGAAGAATCTTTATATTTAACAAGATTTACTAATAAAGTTAATCTTATTCATCGTCGTGATCAATTTCGTGCTGATGATAAAACTGTTAATAAAGTTAAAAATAATGAAAATATTAATTTAATAACTGATCATGTTGTATTAAAAGTATTAGGTACTGAGGATAAGAAAAAAGTAGGTAAATTAGAAATTCAAAATATTAAAACTAAGGAAATTAGTGAAATTACTACTGATGCCTTATTTCCTTATATTGGTTCTGATCCTGTTACAAAATTTGTTAAAGATTTAGATATTTGTGATAGCAATGGTTATATTATAGTTAATGATAAGTGTCAAACTAAAATCCCAGGATTATATGCAGCTGGTGATGTAATTGCTAAAAATTTAAGACAAATAGTAACTGCTGTTAACGATGGAGCGATTGCAGCACAATATTTAATAAATTTTATTGATAATTTTAATGAATAAAGTGTACAATTGAGGTGATAGTAATGATATCATTTACAACAAGTGTAAAAGATGAAATCTGTCAAAAAAGTTTTAAAAATTGTTGTCAGAAATCTTTGCTATCAGCATATTCGCTTATTAATGGTAAGATTACAAATTCAGATAAAATAAATAATGAGATTATTATTCATAGTTTTCATAACAAAACCACTAGGTTAATGTATAAATTTTTAAAAAATCAATATAAAGACGTAAAATTGATAGTTATGGTGGATGTTTTAAATAAATTTGAGCGTCCAAAGGTGTATAATATTCGTATTAATAATAAAATTGATTTTATTATTAATGATTTAATGCTTCAAGATAAATATCTTTTTATTGAGAAAGAAGCTATGCACCAGCATATAATAAAAGAGCATTGTATAAGAGCGTATATCGCAGGAATCTTCCTTGTAGTTGGCAGTATCAATTCTCCTTCAACACCTAACTACCATTTGGAATTACAATTTCATAATGATATGTTGGCTAAAAAAATTAAAAATATTTTATTACAAATTTTTAAATTAAACTTTAAAACAATAAAACGTCGTAATAAAACGGTGCTTTATCTAAAAAAATCTAATGTAATTTCTGACTTTTTAAAAATAATTGATTGTCCACAAGCAGTTTTCGCTTTTGAAGATAAACGCATTTCACGAGAATTATTTAATAATATTAATCGTTTTAATAATATTGATATTTCTAATCAACAAAAAATTTTAAATGCTGGAGACCAGCAAGTTATAATGATTTCTGTTTTAAAGGATAAAAAACTTTTCAAAGCGTTGTCATTAAAAGCTCAAATTATTTCAAATTTAAGATTAAAAAATCCTGAAGCATCACTTTTAGAATTGGGTGAACTTTACTATCAAGAAACTGGTTTTGTCATTACTAAGTCTGGGGTTAATCATTTAATTCGCGAAATTAAGAAAAAGTATCAAGAAACATTGTAAGTTAATAATAAAAAGTATAAGAGGAGGCCATACAATGAAAAAGAAAGAAATTTTAAGCAAAGGTCGTCAAGATTTATTGAATGCTTTTGGAAAACGAATGAAAACTTTACGTAATCAAAAAGGTAGAAAATTTTCACAAGAGAAACTTGGAGAAGCAAGCGGCCTACATCGTAATTATATTTCTGATGCTGAAAGAGGAACAAGAAACGTATCTTTAGTTGCAATCTTAAAAATAATTAATGGGTTGGATTCATCTATTAGTGAGTTTTTTGCTGTAGGGTTTGATAATATTGATACTTCAAATTTATATGACACATTTAGTGTTGAATAAAATCAATTTCATACACTTTTAGTAGTACTTTATAAATAAGTACTACTTTTTTATTATTTTATTTTTTATTAAAAATAAATTTGAGAAAAGTATTAGTACTTTTTATAAAATTAATTGATATTCACTAGTAATTTTTTATCTTAATGAAGATTATGAAAATTATTCACCTTATATTAGGAATAATTAATCATTAAAATGTTATAATTTAATTATTGATTATCATTAAGGAGTTATTATGACAATAGAAAATACAGAAGTTGAAATTGAAAATGTTACTACTAATGTTGATAATGCTAAAAAAGAGCCTTATCAATTAAGTAGTATTATTTCACCTATATTTGGTCTTAATCATCAAAAAATAACTACGATTCCAATTAATATTAAAAAAGCCGATAGTAGTTCTAGCGCTATTGAGCAATATGTTGATAAAAAAACTAAAGAAAATATTTTTCGTGAAAAAGAAGTAGCGTATAATAATTCTAGTAATCTTGATAATACTAGAATTGCACAAATTAAAAAAAATAGAGAACAACAACAAATATATGATAGTTTACCATCGCGCTATCTAGAATTTCGCGATAAAATATTTAAAGAAACTACATCTATTAATTACAATAATGCAAGTAATAATAACGATACAGTTATTACAACTATTGATTTGTTAGTTGATGATATTTTAGATGAAAATAAATAGGAGATGCTATGAATAATATAATAAAATCCAATATTATTGACGAATTAAAATGACGTAATATCTTAAAAGATATTAGTAGCATAGATAAAGTAATTAATGCAGGAAAATTAGGAAAAGGAATATATTGTGGTTTTGATCCAAGTAATGATTCATTACATTTAGGTAATTTACTACAAATTATTTTATTGCATCGTTTTGCTATATTTGGTTTTCAACCAATTGCTGTTATTGGTGGTACAACAGCAATGATTGGTGATCCAAGTGGTAAAAATAAAGAACGTAATTTATTAGATGAAAATGTGTTACAAACTAATGTTAGAAAAATAAAAGAGCAGTTAGTGACATTATTAAGTTATGAAAATATTGATAATTTAACATCATTAGAATTAATTAAAACATGTAATTTATTAAATGATAAAGAATATGAAACATTAGAGATGATTATTAAAAGTATTAATCCAAATAATCAATATCAACAAACTTTAAGTAGTATTTTAAAAACATTGCCCTTACCTTGAGAAGAATTAGGATTATCAGCATCATTACTAAAAACTTTATATGAAATTTGTAATTTTGATCAAAAGTGAATTACTATGAAAAGTGATTTAAATAATCTTTCCTTTAAACAATTGTTAAATTATTGTGATAGTTATGTAGAAACTTGAATTACATTTTTAAAATTACCATTGGGAACATTAAACAATAAAATTAAGCCAATTAAAATTATTAATAATCAAACATGATTAGGTCCACTAACAATTACAACTTTTTTGCGTGATATTGGTAAGCATTTTAATGTTAATCAAATGTTAGGCAAAGAAATGATTGCTAATCGTTTAAATTCTGGAATTTCTTATACTGAATTTTCTTATATGGTATTACAAGCGTATGATTTTTATCATTTATATGAAAAAGAGCAATGTTATATTCAATCTGGTGGTAGTGATCAATGAGGAAATATTACTTCCGGTTTAGATTTAATTAGAAAACAAAAAGGTGATGAACATTATGCTGCTGGTATTACTATTAATTTATTAACTAAATCTAATGGTGAAAAATTTGGTAAAAGCGAAAAAGGTGCTATATTTTTAAATAGTGAAAAAACTTCACCTTATGAGTTATATCAATTTTTATTTAATCAAGAAGATAAAGATTTGCCTACTTTTTTTAATTCTTTAACTTTATTTAGTGAAGAACAAATAGCAAAAATTTTAGTAATTCATAACAGTGATGTTAAGCAACATTATGGACAAAAGATTTTAGCAGCTTTATTAACAGTATTTATTCATAAATTAAATGGATATTTTAGTGCTATTAATATTACTAATGCTTTTTTCCACGACCGGATTCATCAAATGAAATCATCTGAGATTTTACAGGTTTTAAAAGATGTACCACATTTTAATCTTAATCATAATGAACAAATAATTGATTTTTTAGTTAATAATCAAATTTGTAATTCAAAAAGAATAGCAAGAGAACTAATTATGCAAGGTTCAATTGTTGTTAATGGTGAAAAAATTACCAATATAAATTTTCTTATTAGTAAAAAAAATGCAATTAATAATCAAGTAACAGTTATTAAAAAAGGTAAGCGTCATTATTTTATAGTTGTTCATAAATAAGGAAGGGTATTTAAATATGATATTTATTAATGTTTCTCCATTATTATGGGATATTATTATTTTTGCTATTATTATTTTTGGTATTGTTACTGGTTTTTTTATTGGGGGAAGAGCATTAACATTTATTAGCGCTGGTAATTTACTTAGTATTGGTTTAATGTTGGCATTTAAACCAATGTTAATAAATTCTTTTAAAAATATGGTATCACCATGGTTTAGTGACCTTAGCGGTAGTTTTGCTTCATTTAAGAATTTATTAACTGATAATATTGGATTTTTGATATATGCTATTGTTTGAATTATTGGTATTAATATTTTATTTTGAATAATCTATATTATTTTATATTTTGTACTTTTTAATAAAAATAAAATTGAACACAAAGCAATAAATGCTACAGCGGGAATTTTAATTAATTTTATTAGAATGAGTATTTTAGGTAGTATCATAATAATTATGATGGGTACTAGTGTTTTCGGTAATAAAATATTAAGTTATGGTGTTATTAAAAATGAAATACCAACAACTTCTGTTACTCATAAAATATTTAGCAGTATTGATAATAATCTTCCTTTTTTAAATGTTAATGTAACAGACATTAACACCGTTATTGATTTATATCAAAATAGTGAAACATTAAAACAGAGTATAAATGAATTAAAAAATAATACAACTTATGAGGAATGTTACAGTACTGTTGAAAAGTTAAAAATGATAGGTATATTAAGAGTAGATGAAACTGATAAAATTGCTAATGCTCTAAAAGAAATGGAATCAACAGGTGATATCAATGCTAATAAAAAAATAATTATAGAACTCTTGCAACAACACGGAGTTGATAATTTTTTAGATGTTAATTATATGGTATTAGTTTTTAATGCTTATGCTAATATACTTAATTTATATTCGGAAGTAGTACAAGTATTTGATAATAATTTAAAAGATATGCCAAGAATAGATACTACACTTCCAAAAAATATGGGTCGTTATAATCTTTTAAAGCCTAAAATTTCTGCTTTTACTAATTCAATTAAAGATGTAATAGTAAGAGAACATATTATTCAAAATTTAAAAAATATTTATAATCCGTTTTAATAAAAATAAAAAAATAGTTGAGGCATTTAATTTTTACTTATAACTGGAGTAGTAATTTTTCTTTGTGTTTTAAAAAAAATATGATATTATTACCTAGTAATTTAATAAATGTTCTTTCCTAGTATAGATATTTTCTATATTAGGATTTTTATTAAGTTAATTTTAATAAGCAAAGGAAGATAAAGAATATGTTAGATGATTTATTAAGAAAAACATTAGAAAACACACCTAAAGAATATAAGAAAAATATGATTGACAGTTTCAGAATAAATATAGGTAAATTAATTAATAATATTAATGACTATATAGACGTTGAAGAGAAAATTTATAATGCAGAAAGTAAAGCAGGATATTCTGTTTCTTATAATCCTTTTTATATGTCACTTCAACATCGAATTAATATCCAACTATTAAAAGAAATAGTAAATGCTCTTAATAATGTTGATGAATTAGAAAAGTTTAAAAAATTAGAAGAAATATATAAAGAATTAGTTACTAGAAAAGAAGAAATTGAAGCACCAAATTCAAGATGAAAGAATGCTAATAAATATAAAGAACCTAATAATCCTGACTTAGAACCTGTTTGGAATCTTTTATAAAATAACGTAAAATGACTATATATTTTAAGATAAGGGGTATATATGCATAAAAATTATCCAAGTCATGTTACTAAAGAACAATTTGAGAACATAAGATCAATTTTAGAAAATAGCAAAAAGAAAACAAAACCAAGAAATTTAGATTTATATGAAGTATTTTGTGCAGTTTTATATGTATTAAAAAGTGGATGTCAATGAAGAATGCTACCAAAAAATTTTCCAAAATGACAAACTGTATATTATTATTTTCAAATTTGAAGTAAAAATAGTGATAAAGAACCTAGCACTTGACAAGTAATTTTAAAAAAAATTAGTTAGAAAAGTTCGTATCAATAATGGTAGAAAAGAACAAACTAGTTTTTGTATAATTGATTCACAAAGTGTTAGAACCTGTTTAGGATCTTTTTAATAAAATTGAAATAAAGGAAAGAACAACCATTTGTAAGCTAGTATTTAATTTTCTTTCACAATTTTTTCATAATCTTCTGCATTTTTCTAATCATGCAAAACTTCGTTCTACAACTCATCTTTTTGGCAATAATACAAAAGAATGTAATTCATTACGTTTGATAACTTCAACATTTGCATTTATGATTGTTTTGATTTCAGAAGCAAATTTTTCACCAGTATAACCAGCATCTACTATTATTTTTTGAACTGCAGAAAGATTTTCTTTTTCATTTTCAATCATTATTATAGCACTGTTACGATCTGTTTTTTCTGCTGTGGTTATGTAAATTGCATGTGGTAAGCCTTGAGAATCAACAGCAATATGACGCTTTATTCCTGAAATTTTTTTACCAGCATCATAACCTTTATTTTTAGCAGTATCTGTGTTCTTAACACTTTGTGAATCAATTATACAAAAACTAGTTTGTTCTTTTCTACCATTATTGATACGAACTTTTCTAACTAATTTTTTTTAAAATTACTTGTCAAGTGCTAGGTTCTTTATCACTATTTTTACTTCAAATTTGAAAATAATAATATACAGTTTGTCATTTTGGAAAATTTTTTGGTAACATTCTTCATTGACATCCACTTTTTAATACATATAAAACTGCACAAAATACTTCATATAAATCTAAATTTCTTGGTTTTGTTTTCTTTTTGCTATTTTCTAAAATTGATCTTATGTTCTCAAATTGTTCTTTAGTAACATGACTTGGATAATTTTTATGCATATATACCCCTTATCTTAAAATATATAGTCATTTTACGTTATTTTATAAAAGATTCCAAACAGGTTCTTAAGAACACAGATACTGCTAAAAATAAAGGTTATGATGCTGGTAAAAAAATTTCAGGAATAAAGCGTCATATTGCTGTTGATTCTCAAGGCTTACCACATGCAATTTACATAACCACAGCAGAAAAAACAGATCGTAACAGTGCTATAATAATGATTGAAAATGAAAAAGAAAATTTATCTAAAGTTCAAAAAATACTAGTAGATGCTGGTTATACTGGTGAAAAATTTGCTTTTAAAATCAAAACAATCATAAATGCAAATGTTGAAGTTATCAAACGTAATGAATTACATTCTTTTGTATTATTGCCAAAAAGATGAGTTGTAGAACGAAGTTTTGCATGATTAGAAAAATGCAGAAGATTATGAAAAAATTGTGAAAGAAAATTAAATACTAGTTTACAAATGGTTGTTCTTTCCTTTATTTCAATTTTATTAAAAAGATCCTAAACAGGTTCTTACAAACAAGAATTAATCAAATTTTAGAAAATGGTCCATTAACAAGACAACAAAATTTTATTGATGCAGCAAATCAAGAACATACTATTAATAATAGTAATGGTTCAAATAGTTTTCATAATGTTATATAGTATGAACTTATATTAAGATCATTATTTATAGAGAACATGTAAAAGTTACCCTTTGGGGTAACTTTTACAATATTTTATTTTTTATTAAATCAATAGTATTTTCTACTTGTTTATTATTACTTTCTTTTTTGTCTTTTGTCTTAATAAATCGATAAGTATTAATGATTAAAAAACCTATATAAATTAAATAAGATATCGTTAATACTGATATTAGTAAAATATTGTCATAATAATTTTTAGTAAAAAATGAAAATATGCTACTAAAAATTAAAGGAATTATAGCTATTCATAAAATTAAATATTTCTTTTTGTTTTTACTAATTCCTAATCAGCCAATAGCTGTTATCATAACAGCTATCACAAAAGTAATACTAACTATTTTTTCAGAAATTTCATTTTTAATCATTTTTATTCTTCCTTTACTCATCTATAATTAACATTATATCATTTAATTTAATTTAATTTAATTAACATAGTGGTTGTAGAAAATTAATTGTTACTTTTGTTTTAAGAAAATTAATTAATAGATAATTAATTTATATTTTATTTTTGAAAAAATAAAAAAAATGATAAATGCTTTTATTGATATTTACCATCTAAAAAAATAAATCTGTTATCAATTGATAACAGATTTTAAATTAATTATTAATTTTAAGCACGTCCATATAATTCAACAACTAATGCTTCATTAATATCAGTATTTAATTCGTCACGTAGTGGATGACGTACATATGTACCAATAAATGTTTTTTTATTGAATTCAATAAATGGTAATGTTGAAGCATTAGCGCTTAATGCTTCAATAATTTTTGCATTTTTTTGTGCTTTTTCAGTAATAGTAATTTTATCTCCTATTTTAACACGATATGAAGGAATATTAACTTTTTTACCATTAACTAAAACATGACCATGATTTACTAATTGACGAGCACCTTTTCTTGTTAAAGATAAACCTAAACGAAAAACAATATTATCTAATCTTGATTCTAAGAATACCAACAAGTTAGTACCAGTAACACCATGAGTTTTTTTTGATTCATCAAATAAATTTTTCATTTGACGAGCATTTAAACCATAAGTGAAACGAATTTTTTGTTTTTCTTGTAATTGTAATCCATAGTTAGAAAGTTTAATTCTTTTTTGACCGTGTTGTCCAGGAGCGAATGTTCGCTTTTTTCCTTTTGCAAATTCTTTACCAGATTCAAGAATTGAGAAGTTTAATCTTCTTGATTTTCTAAAAACCGGACCAGTATATCTTGACATAATAAAAACCTCCTTGGAATGTATACAAACACAAAGAGACTTTAATAAGTTCTCATTAAGATAGTTTACAATTCGCCAGAACAGCACTGGTTACTATTAAGATTAATAGAAAATTCTACTAATAAAAAGAATAATCTTTGAGGGTAAACTATTTGCAACTTAATAATACTTATTTGCTGCTTTCGTGAATGCTTGTTAATTATAGGATAAGTAATGTTATTTGTCAAATATTATTTTTCATTTTTGCAATTAAATATCATTAAATTTTAGTTATTATTATTTTTAAAAAATAATTTAAATTTATATAATAAAATTTAGTATTTAATTTAAAAAAGTTAGTTATTGAATTTTGGTATTTTTTTGTCATCAGTTATTCCTGAATTCCAGAAAAAGTCAATATATTCTATGACTTTTTTTACATTTCATTTTGAAATATCTTGATTAAATTTTTTTGCATCATAGAACATAAAATTCATATCTTTTACATTAGAAGTATCTCAATTTGAAAGATCTTGATTAAATTTTTCAGCACCAGCAAACATACTACGCATGTCTGTTACTTTAGAAGTATTTCATTTTGAAAGCTCTTTATCAAATTCAAGAGCATTACAAAACATGTAACTCATATCTGTTACTTTAGAAGTATTTCAGTTTAAAATATTTCCATTAAAGTATTTTGCATAGTAAAACATGTAACTAATATTTGTTACATTAGAAGTATTTCACTTTGAAAGATCTTGATTGAATTTTGAAGCACCACCAAACATATTATGCATAGTTGTTACATTTGAAACATTTCATTTTGAAATATTTTGATTGAATGATTGTGTAAGAGAAAACATTGATGTCATGTTTGTCACTTTTGAAGTGTCTCAGTTTGAAATGTCTTGGTTGAATTTTGAGCTACCAGAAAACATTTCTCTCAAAGATGTTATTTCTGATGGTAGTTTGTCAGGTACTTTTTCAATTATTCTTGGCATTTTAACCACTTGAATTTCACCTTGTTGATTTTTATAAAAACCAATTTGAACAACCTCTTTACTTTCTATCTTTGACAAATCTTCTATATTAGTTTTTATTTCTTCTCCATTTTCATTTTTGTAAATTGTATCTTGTTGTGTTTTGTATGTTTTTAATAATATTTTCATTAATAAAACCCCCTTTTTATTTACTTTTAATATTTTTTAGATAAATATAATTGATAGACTTATTATTTTAAACTTATATTTATGAATTTATATAGCTTTTTATTATTATCTTAAGATTTATTTAAAAATATTTACTTTTAATTTATAATAATATTTTTATTTAAGTTCATAATTATGATATTAAAGATAAGCAATATAGTGGATGGGGGCACTTGGCACTTGGCACTTAGCCCTTTTTACTAGACCATTAATTTAAAAAACCTGAATGTATTCGAAAAACAATTGTGTTATATAATTAACACTAATTTTGACATGAAAGGATTTTTATTAATGGATAAAATTAAACAAATAGAATTATTTATTAGAAAATTAAATATTAATCAAAAAATTAAAATTATTGATCATTGCAAGAATCAATATTCGATTAGACATCTTTCTCAATATCTTCAATTAAACAGATCAACATATTACTTTTTAAAAAACAAACAAAAACCTATTAAAAAAGAAATAAATCACCTTGATCATTGTAACCATAAATATCAAAAATTATGCAAATTTTTAATTGAATTTCATTCTACAAGAAAAGGTAGAATTTATGGATATTTACGAATTTTTTCAGCATTTAAAGAATGATTAAAACAAGAAAAAAACATTCACTTAAATATAGAATTATCAACAAAACAAATGCGAAAAATTATGAAAGATCACAACATCCAAGGTTTAAAACAAACTAAAAATAATAATAGTAAAAATAAAAAGACTGCACATAAATGAATACCTACAATGGATAAAGTCAACAAAAATTATAAAATCACAACTTCTTCTAATCAAATTTGATCAATGGATACTAAACAAATCAATACTAAAGAAGGCTGATTATACCTTTTGGTAATTATTGATTTTTATTCAAATAATGTTGTTAGTTATAATACTGCTTCTAATAAATCATATAAAGATTTAATAAAACCTGCTCTTGAAAAAATAACACAACAATTTTCTTTAAAACAAATCAAAAGCGTTATTTTACATTCAGATAATGCTGCTGAATTTTATTGCCAAGACATATCCAACTGAACTATTGACAAACAAATAATCTTAAGCAAAAAGCAACCTTATGATATTGGCGGTAATGTTCTATCAGAAAACTGATTCTCACATTTATCTCAAGAATGATTACCCAAAGGTTCAAACCAATATTTAACAATCAATGAAGCTATAAATGATGTAAATCAATATGTTATGTTTTATAATTATGAAAGAATACATTCTAAATTTCTAAAACCACCAATTTTACAAATTAAAATTTAGAAAAAAAGTATGAAAGTGGTCCAGTAATTAGGGCCAACCACCATTTATTGTTTTCATTTTCTTCATATTCTTCAATAGTTTGTAATTCTTTTTTAATTTGTATTTTTGTAGAATTAAATTAAGACTTATTTAAAATACTTTTTAAATAAGTCTTAATTTAAGTTTATATGTGAAAAAATTAATATACAATAAAAAATGTTTAATGTAATTATTTTTTAGAAAATAATACTATATTTTTAAAAAATAAATATTTTTATAAGAGTTAGTTATAACTTTTAATTATTTATTTTGTAATCCATAATTTTGTGTAAAAATAATTATTAAATCTTTGATAATACTTGTTTTTTTAAATAAGTTTCTATATAATTATTAATGCTTTAAGCAATGTAGTCCCGGTAAAAATTACACTGTAAGGAGAAAAAAATGCGTCAAACAACAATGAATTTCAGTAACATTGAAAAAAAGTGATATGTTATTGATGCCAGTGGTTTAATTTTAGGACGTCTTGCAACTAAAGTTGCAATGATATTGCGTGGTAAAAATAAACCTTCATTTACACCACATTTAGATTGTGGAGATTATATCATTATTATTAATGCAAACAAAATTAAATTAACAGGTAATAAATTACAAGATAAGAAGTATTATAACCATTCACAATATCCTGGTGGATTACGTGTACGTAATGCACAAAGTATGATTGCTAAAGATGCTTCTGAATTAGTAGAGATAGCGATTAAAGGTATGCTACCAAATACTACCTTAGGTCGTAAGCAATTTACACATCTTCATGTTTATAACCATGATCAACATCAACATCAAGCCCAAAACCCCGAAGTTTTAATATTAGGCCAAGAGGAGTAGACTTTTATGACAACATCTAATAAACCCGTAACTTATTCAAGTTCAGGCGGACGTAAAACGTCAACTGCCCGTGTTCATTTAAAAAATACTGGTCAATCAAAAATATTAATTAATGGTTTTGAGCCTTTAAAATATTTAGAACAAGAAATCTTAGTTCAAGATATGTTATTACCTTTAAAAGTAACTAATACGTTAGAAAACTTTGAAATTAATATCAAAGTTGAAGGTGGCGGAAGAACTGGTCAAGCTGGTGCAGCACGTTTAGCTTTATCTAATGTTTTAGTTAAGGTGTCAGAAGATTATCGAGTATTATTAAGACAATTTGGATTATTAACTCGTGATGCACGTAAAAAAGAACGTAAAAAATATGGTTTAAAAGCAGCCAGAAAAGCACCGCAGTTTTCAAAACGTTAATATAATAAAAAAAGAGTCTGAGACTCTTTTTTTATTACTATTATCTAATATTTTTTTATTATTATAGTATTACTAGAATTTTATATATTATTTTTGTTTATAATTTACTTTTTTATTTATATAACTTTCTTTTTTTTAAAATTTGTATTTCTTTAAATAAATTAGAGGTGTTTTTATTATAAACACTATATATGTGTAAAATAAGAATATCAATAATTTGTTTTAATAATAATGTAAAATTAATTTACAAAAAATTTAATAAAATTAAGGGAAGATTTTAATTTATGCAAAAGAAATTAAAAGAAAAAGAAAAGTTATTGTAGGAATGGTTGGTGGGGCAGTTTTGGCTGGTGGATTAATCGGGGGTATTATAGCAATTTCTGAAATATTAGTTCAAATCAAAATGAGGGGGTATATCAAGAAAAATTAAATATTTTTAATTGACCTGAATCTTATGGTGCAATATCAACTTTATTAAATATAAATAATGATTTATATGTCGGAACTAGTAATGGTGTATATAAAATTAAAGATAATGCAAGTAATACAAAAGATAAAATAATAACACCAATTAATGGTATTAATGGTTATATTTCTAGTTTAGTTGTTACTAATGATGGAACTGTTTATGTAGCAACTTTTGCTAATGGACTTTTTAGATATTCTCCTGAACAAAATATTTTGACACAAATATCAGAAATAACAGGAGAAGTTTATAGTTTAGTAGCTATGGGTAATAATGTATATGTTGGAACAAGAACTTCTGATTGTTATGGTAAGTTATTTATGATTGAATCTAATAAAAAAGTATCAGAAATTAAGGATTGAATTGAAACATATGGTGAAGTTAGAAGTTTAGCGGTTATTGATAATGATTTGTATATTGGTACTAAAACTGGTACATATAGTGGAAATTTATTAATATTTAAGCCTAATGGAATATTAGAATTATTAAAAAAATGAAATCAAAATAATGGTGAAGTTTGGAGTTTAATAGTTTTTGGTAATGATTTATATATTGGAAGTAGAAATCAACTATATGAAAGTAGACTATTTAAACTTTCTCTTAAAGGAGAAAAAAATAACAGAAACTATTGGTTGAAGAAATAATAAAAATTATGGTGAAATTTGAAGTTTAGCTGTTGTTAATAATGATTTATATGTTGGAAGTAGAGTTCAAGTTATTGATAATAAATTTTTTAAAGGTGGATTATATAAGTCATCTGATGGTGGTATTACTTTTACTGAAGTATTTGGTTGAAATAAAGATTATGGTGCGGTAGTAAGTTTATTACCTGCAGATAATAATTTATATATTGGAAGCAAAAACTATAGTGATAAAACTAATCAAAATTATCAAGGGAAGTTATTTTTTAAAAGAATAAAATAAAATTATTAAAAAAATAAAAAACATTATAATAAAAATATTATAATATTTAGAAAATATTTAGTTTTTAAAATATTAATAAGATAAAGTATATTAATAAAAATTAATGAACATAGTAATTATTAATAATTTCACAATTTTCGATTGCATCTCAAAAATTATTATTTTTTTCTTTTATTTTAAAAATAAAAATAATTACTATGAATAGAAATACTGTATATAATAAAATTGGAACGATAATTATACAAAAGATAACTCCAATCTGTAATTGAATTCAAGGATAGTAATTATCAGGAAAATGATTTAAGTTACAGAAAGAACTTGCCGAAGTGCTAATAGTATAACTTAAACCAAAATGTTTTAATATTGTATATCCATCTTTAAAATTTGAATGACATTGTTCCTTATTATCGAATTTAAAATAAAAGTTACTAAATCAAATTAAGTATAAACCAGTAATTGTAATTAAAACCGTGATTGCAAATAATATTATAGTTGTTAACTGTAATATTTTAACTTTTTTCATTTTGATACCTCTTTAAATATAAAAAAACATTTTTAGATAATAAAAATAATAAGTTAAGAACTATATTATTTTATGTAAAAATGATAACAAATTTATATTGTTTTTACAATTATTGATTGTATAAGCAAAGTTTTAATTAATTATATAAATGAATAATATTAAGAAAATATTTGAAT
>NZ_JALMUW010000002.1:0-34893 GCF_023846195.1 Spiroplasma endosymbiont of Lariophagus distinguendus | reverse complement strand
TTCTGATAAAGGTTGCTGTAACTCTGGAATTTCAGTACTTATTAATTTTCATACTTCATTTAAAGATGTTAATTTTATTTCTTCTTCATTTAATTTATTTTTAATTTTTTGTTCTTCTTTTTTTGAATTTTTTTTATTTAAACTATTTTTTAAATTATCACAATTTTCAGTAGTTTTTTTAATTTCCATTGCAAAAAAATCTCTAATATTTTCCAATGTTGTAGATAAATCTTTTACTTCATCTTTATGTAATTCCTTTATTGAAATTAATTTTTTTTCTAAATAATTTATTTGAAATTCTAGTTTTTCAATGGTTTTATTTTGTTCTTCAATTTTTTGATCTTGTCAACTAGGTTTCTCATTTTCTTCATTTATTTCGGTTTGGATTTCAATACTTACTAATTTTGATTGATTAATTGTTCTTAAAGACTCCTGAATTTTTTCTTTTTTTTCTCTAATTGCGTTTTCTATTATTTCTTTTTCTTTTAATTTAAAATTAATTTCTAAAGTTGTGAAATCATCTTTAAATTCATTTTCTATTTTTTCATTTTCTTCTCTTATGTTTTCTAAATTATTTTGAACGTTAAAATTTTCATTAAATTTTTTAATACTATCAGCATTTTGTTCTCAATAATTTTCAATAATCTTAATAAATTCCATATTTTCTAATTTATTAACTTCTTTTAAGAAATTAATAAATATTTTTTGATCTTTACTAATATTTTTAATTCATTTTTCTTTTATTTTTTTAAGTTCAAACATCATCGTATGTTTATTTTGCTTAAAAAAATCCTCAATTTTATTAATTTTATCTTCAATTTTTTTTATTTTTTTATCATTAATACTTAACTCAGTATCATGTCTTGTAATATTATCTTGTAACTCCGCAATATAATCATTCTTTTTCTTAATATCACTATTCTTTTTTTTAATCACTACATCTATTTCTTTTAAATATTGTTTTTTTCCTTTTTTATCATCTGAAATATTTGGAATAAATATTAGATTTTCAATATTATTTTTATTTTCTTCTAAATCTTGCAAGTAAGTAATTTTTTTAATTTTTATATTTTTCTTTCGTTTTTCTAAATTTTCAATTTGTTTTCTTTTTTCTGCTATCTCTTTCTCATGTATTCTAATTTGTTCTTTTTTTTCTTCTAATTCATTTTTAAATAATTCTATACTTTCTTTCACTTTATCTTTAGTTTTAATAATTTCTTCTTGTTCACTTATTAATTCTTTTTCTCGATCATTATATTTTTCAAATATATCATTGTATATTCTTTCTTCATTTTTAATAATTTTTTTAATATATCGGTTAAATATGTCATCTATTAATTCAAAGAAAAATACAAAATTTTTATCAAATTTACTTTTTAAATCTTTATCTTCATTTAAAATTAATTTATATTCATCTCCACTTTTCATTCTAAATGCTCAAAAAGATAAAATTAATTGAGTCATAACTTCTTCTTTAAAAAGGTTTTCAAAAATTTTCTCTTTTTTATTTTCTAATTCCTCATTTTTTTGATATAGCCTACGAATTTCTTTATCAATTTTTATTTTTAATTCTCGTGTTTTTTTTAAAAACTCTTTTTTATTTTCAAAAATGTTTAAATTTATTGTTTTTAAAAAAATAATATCATTACTTATTGTTTCACTTAAAAAATTAAAAAGATTAAAATAATCTGTGATTTCAGTAAACTCAGTACTATTTTGGCTAACTTTATTAATTTTATTTTGTTCAATTAATGTTTTATTTTTCTCCAAGGATAATAATTTTTCATTTTGTTCTTTAATTTTACTATCAAGTTCTATTAAAAAATAATCTAATTGTCTAATTAATTTTAAATTTTCTTTTTTTTCTCAAAAATAAGAAAAGAAATTATATTTTAAATCATTTCTTAATTCTTTAATTAATTTATCTAAATCAGTTTTTTTATTTTCTTTTAATTGAGTTAATGGTGCTGATGTACTTGGGTTTTCAAAATCAGTATCTTCTGAATTAGAAAAAAAATTATCTTTTTCATTGTATTCTTTAAAAAAATTCTTAAAAGTTTCAACAACTTCGTCTAAATTTTCATCAGTTAAAGGATAATTTCTAAATTTTTTTATTAATTGATTAAATCAAGGCATAAATCTTATTCTCCTAAATTTTATTTATAAAATAAAAAAACCAATTGTTTTTAAATAAAACAATGGGTTTGAAAACTTATATTTTTCAATCTTTTGTGTTAATAACAATAAAACGCTCCTTATTCTAAAGAACTATCTTGATTATAACTAATTAATTTATCTTTTTTTTAAAAAAAGATAAATTACTATTATATGTTTATATAATAAAAATTTATCACAAAAATTATTTTTCAGTTCTGGGTTTCATATGTGGAAATAATAATACATCTTTAATACTATTTTGACCAGTTATTAACATAACCAAACGATCAATACCAATGCCCAATCCACCTGTTGGTGGCATACCATATTCCAATGCTTCAACAAAGTCTAAATCCATAGTTGCTGCTTCATCATTACCACTATTTTTTTCTTTTACTTGCTCTTCAAAACGATTATATTGTTGCAAAGAATCATTTAATTCCGAATAAGCATTTGCATATTCTCTACCAGCAATAAATAATTCAAAACGATCAGTAAACTCTTTACTATTTTTATTTAATTTAGCAAGTGGTGAAATTTCAATTGGATAATCAAAAATAAAAGTAGGTTGAATTAAAGTTTCTTCAACAAAAGATTCAAAAAATAAATTAATAATATGACCAGTACTATTATAATGATCTGGAATATGAAGTTTATAATTTTTTGCAAGTTTTAATATAAGTTTAAATGTTTTATTTTTTTCAATATTTCTAATATTATCATCTTCAATATTATGATATTTTAAAATCATATCACTAATTTCTTGGAAAATTTTAGTAAACTCTTCATCTTTGATCATAGCTTTTTTAATTGAATCAATCATACTAATTTTTTTTCATGATTTTTCAAAATTTAATATATTTTCATCATATTCTAATGTTAATTTATTATGCACTGTATTAATTAAATGTTTTATACAAGACTCTGTTAAATCCATCATATATTTCATATCTTGATAGGCAACATAAATTTCAATAGTTGTAAATTCTGGATTATGTTTTTTACTCATACCTTCATTACGAAATAATCTACCAATTTCATAAACTTTTTCAAAACCACCAACTATTAATCTTTTTAAATGTAATTCAGTAGCAATTCGTAAATATAAATCAGTTTTTAATGTATTATGATGAGTAATAAAAGGTTTAGCGGCAGCACCACCATATACTTCTTGTAAAATAGGTGTTTCAACTTCTAAATAACCTTTATTATTTAAAAAACTTCTTAATTCATTAATAATTTGTGTACGTTGTAAAAATGTTTTTTTAGTTTCTTGATTCATAATTAAATCTACATATCTTCGTCGATAACGTTCTTCAATATCTGTTAAACCATGAAATTTATCTGGTAAAGGTCTAAGTGCTTTTGATAACATTACAATATCATAGACTTGAACTGTTAGTTCTCCTTTATTGGTTTTCATAACCTTACCTTTAATACCAAAAAAATCGCCTAAATCTGCATATTCTGCAAATCATTCAAATTTTTTTTGATTAACATATTCTGGTTTTAAATAAATTTGAAATTTACCTGTTTGATCTTGCAAATGAGCAAAGATTGAACCCTTTCCCATTTCTCTTTTTGTCATTAATCTACCTGCCATTTTAATTTGATCATTAGGTAAATTAGCAACAAATTTTGCTAACTCTTCTTTATTTTTATTTCTAAATTCGCTATTTAAAGTTTCACAATTATAATTTCTTTCTCAATTACGCCCATAAATATCATAATTTTGCTTATATAAATCTTGTATTTTTTGATATCTTAATGCTTCTTGCTCTGTCAAAATACGTCCATTAATTTCAAGTTTAGTTTCTTTCATTGTTTTCATCCTTTGTATTTAAAATAAGTATTTAAAATAAAAAAATTAAATTAAATAAGATTGTTTAGGTTTATACATAATGATATCAATTTTCAATACCAAATTCTACTGTCAACAATTAATTTTAAATTTTATAATAAAACCCTTATATTTATAATAAGGATTAAAGTTTAATTTAAATATTTCTACTAATAGATATCTATAAAAATTAGAGATAATTTATTAAACATTTTTTACTTTCTAAATATTAATTTTGTATAAAATATGTTTTGTTAAAATATCACTTTTATTTATTTTTGGATGATAAAATTCTTTTATTTTTTTCATACCTATTCGTTTCATTACATTTTCTGATTTAATATTTAATATACTAGTAAAACTATAAATTTCAGTTAATTTTAAATTGTTTTTTGCATATTTTAAACATTCTTTAGCTGTTTCTGTTGCTATTCCTTGACCTTAAACACTTTTTTTAAAACGCCAACCAATTTCAATACATGGTCTAAAATCAACAATAAAATCAACTTCGCTAAAGCCAATAAAACCAATAAATTTATTGTCTTTTTTTAAATTCAACAGCATAAAAACCAAATCCATTATTATTTAAATTATTTTTAATTTTCAAAAAATATTTTTCTGTATCATCTTTTGATAATGTACTAGAAAAATATTTCATGACATCTTTATCAGAATTTAATAAAACAAGTTCATCTAAATCACTATCTTTTCACTGTCTAATTTTTAATCTAGGGGTTTCAAAAAATATCATATTTTTACTCCTTTGTTATGATATTTTTTCTATTAACAATTTGTTAGTTTATTTAATTAATAATATTAACTTCAATTTATTTCACTTGGTTTCATTGGTTTTTCATTATTCTTTACACTAATAATTTTACCATTTTTAACGTTAATAACAGTATTTGCAACATATTGGAAGTTAGGATTATGAGTAACCATAATAATTGATGTTTTATATTCTCGATTAACATCCAATAAAATTTCTAACACCTTACGCCCCATTTCCTCATCAAGTGCTCCTGTTGGCTCATCACAAAATAAAATTGTCGGATTTTTTGCTAGTGCTCTACCAATCGATACTCTTTGTTGTTGTCCACCTGATAATTGACTTGGAAACTTATTCATATGTTCATCCATTTCAATAACTTGAAAAATATCATCAATACTCATATTTTTATTTTTAGCAAGATTTTCACCAACTTCAGCATTTTCACGAGCAGTTAAATTAGTTAATAAATTGTATTGTTGAAAAATAAAACCAACATTATCTCGTCTAAATTTAGTTAAATGACTATCTTTTAATAAAGATAAATTGTATCCCGCCACAAAAACATCACCAGTATTAGGTTTATCCAATCCCGAAATAATATTTAATAATGTTGTCTTACCACTTCCCGATGGTCCTAAGATAACAACAAAATCACCTAATTTAATTTTTAAATTAACTCCTTTTAATACTTCATATTCTAAGTCTCCAGTTAAGTAAGATTTTTTAACATCAAATAATTCAATAACATTAGTTTGAGTATCAGGAGTATTATTAGTCATTGATATAATTTTACCTGCTAAAATTTCTTTTGAATGAGTTTTTGTTAATTTTTTAATTGCTTTTTGATTATCTTTAAAGGCTTGCAATTTAGCTTTATTAGCTTCTATTTCTTCCTTTGATTCTGGTTTATCATGAGATTTATGAGTTACTGGTGGTATTGTACCTTCGGTTTTAGATACTGACTTCTTTGTAAAACTAGATTCTAACTTATTTTTAGTTACTTGTTTACTTCCAATGTCTTTATCATCTTTTTTAATTTCCTTATTATCTTTTTTCATTATCATTTCTCCTTTTTAATTCCATGCTTTTATAAATAACACACTCATTTTATCAATTACTTTATCTTATTTATATAGAAATGCTTAAAAAATATTTTAACTTCCTTGTAATAAAGCTGTTACTGGTTTGTATTTAATTAAATATAACCCAACAGCATAGCCAATAACCATTATTAAAAATACCATTCCAAAGCAAGATAAAATTGTAACTAGATTAGCAGCCACATTAAAAACAACGCCTGCTTTAGTTGCAATAATTAAAGTAATAATATTTCACACAACATAAGAAATAATAGTACCTAAAATAAAAGCAACCAATAAAGCAATAATATAGGAGCCAATAATCAATCTGTTAATTTCATTTACACGATAACCCAAAGATTTCATCATTGCAATAATTAATAAATTATTATCTAAAATCATATTAACAATAATTACCAATACAAAAGCTACAGCAAATAATGTTAAAATTTTTGTAATATTTATAATTGTTCTAATTCCATCAAATATTTCAACTAATAATCTTTTAACTAAATCATTAATAAAAGGTATTTTATTAATAGGTTCTAAATTTTTTGCTAATATTTGTTCTTTAGTATATTCTGCAGATGGTTGCAAAATATTTATATAATTTAATGGAAAAATATTGCTCTCTTTAGATAATCAATGATTAAAAGAATCTGATATTGGTTTTGGAACTTCTGACGGGGAAGGTTTTATTAATCCAATAGATGTTCGTAAATCATCAAGATTAATATAAACATTCGAATTGTCTAAATTATTTTCAATAATTCCTTTAACTTGATAAATTACTGGAATTGTATAATTATATCAACTTGCTAACATTAAAAAGTGATCATCAATTTTATAATCATTTAAAATTGATAATGTTTTTGAAATAACTGCTGATAAAATATAAGCTGTAGTTGTTATATTTTGTCCTTGATTATCAGTATAAGTAACTTTTTGTGCTTGTAAATTATGAGAATTATTAAAAATAGGATCAATATCACGATTTTTTGCTTCTTTAAAGTTAAATCAATTTTTTCAAACTAAATCTTGATATGGATCATTATAAAGTCCTGTTGCTTTAATTTTTTTTGCGAGCATGCGGCCTTGATTATGTCCTTTTCATTCATTAGGAGGTCTTAAATTTATTTCAATAGTTGGATAATACTTATTATTATAAATATTTAAACCTAAACTAATACCAGGCAACGGGTTTATTTCTGGATTAATACCTGTATTTGTTGAAATATAATTAAATATTTGATGAATATTTTGACAAATAATTTCCATTAATGGTTCAGGTAGTATCTTTTTTGGATTAATAAAATCTTCACAATCAGATTTAGTCTTAGTTTTTTGATAAAGGATATTAATTTCTTCGCTATTCATAAAATAATCTTTAAAATTATTATTAATAATAACACTTTCAATTTTTTTAGCTTTACTATCATTATCAATATGAAAATCATCAGCTACTCATTGATGATATTTATTAGTACCAGTTTCTTTATCTTTCGCAATATCTTTTTCTGAAACTCAATCAAAAACCTGCTTATCAATACTTAAATTAGAATCATTAGTATATGTATACATTGATGAAGTTGATGTATTTCATTTAACATCTTTATTGTAATATCCATATAAATTATTTATTTTATTATCAAATAAATCAGTAGCTGAACTTTGAAATAGTAATAAAAAACTAACAAAAATAAAAGTAAAAAATACTAAAAATAGTTTTCCAACCGATTTTAGAGTGAAAGCAATTGCTAAACGTTGTTTAAATGGTCAATAACGAAAGGGGTATTTTAAAACTGAAATTAGTTTAGAACTTGAATTACTTGGTCTATCATAAATTAATAATAATGGACTAACACGTAATTTTGTTTCCGATTGCATATAACTAATTACTATAAAAATAATAGGAATAATTATTAAACTTACAATAAATACTATCCAACTAAAAAATAGTATTGGTAATGGCATAAAAAACCCAATGTTATTTAACGAATTAAATCATATTTGTAATCCTAGACCAATACCTAAACCAATAATACTAGAAATGAATGTTATCAAAAATATTAAAATTACAAAACTAATAGCAATTTGAAAATTACTATAACCAAGAGCTTTTAATAATCCTATCTGTGGTTTTTGTAAATCAATTTCTTTTCTAACATATGACATAATGATAAAAATAATAACTAATAATACTACAAGAGTAATTGCCATAAACATTATATTTTCCATTTTAAAACTCTCTAAAATTTGTCCTGAACGAATATCTTCACTATCACTGCTAATAATTGAACCAAAACTAAAACTAAAAGTTTTAATTAAAAGTTCTTCTAACTTACTAACAAAATAACTATCGTTATTGTTAACTCTTAATAAAAATATATTATTTAAATTAGTTCTAAATGTAGAATCTTTTATTAAATTATTAAACCATTGATTTGACATATAAACAGGACTTGTATTTTCAGATGTCGGATTAGGATTTGTTGCAGTACGACTACCAGTAATTCCCCAATAAGCATAGCCAATACCAACAACTTTTAACTTTTCAACTTTATCAATAACTGTTATATAATCATTTAATTTAATATTATTAATACGTGCAAATTCAGGATTGATCACTATTTCTAATGGATTAATAGGTTTAATGCCTTCGGAAATATAAACTTCATTAATATTATTTCTTTTTGGAGCAAAATCAAAAGATTCACTTTTTTCTGAAGTATAAAATCCATTTTCTAATGAATAATAAATTTTTTTAAGAGAAATAACGTTTTCATAATCAAAAGTTTTAAAAAATGATTTAGCAAGTTCATAATGTTGCAAATTATAAATTTCATCATTTTTAACTTCGTTTTCTAAAATATCATTAAATAATATTCCTTGATAACTTAATCCTCAGTTTAACAAATAATTTTCAAAATCTTTATTAATTTCTACTCCCGAAGGAAGGGTAGGAAAACTATTATTTCTAAGATTATTTTCTTTAATTTCATCTATCTGTGCATAAATTTCTGATTCATGTAGATGACCTTCAAATTGTTTTTTGATAATTGTTTGGATTCTTGATGTTACAGTAGCAGTATCTTTATAATTATTTAATAATTGTAAATTAATACGATAGTCATATTTACCACTATTGTTTAATACTGTATAAAAACCCGATTCAGCTCTTGATGCTGTACTATAAAGCGCAGAAAGAGTAGAAATTACAATAACTAATAGTATTATAATACCTAAATATTGTAATAATCTTTTCTTGATTCCTCTTAAAACATTAACAAAAAGATTGCTCATTATAACTCCAATATTCTTATACAACTTAAAAACTGCTAATAGTATAATTTTATCATAATAAAATAATTCTAATTATATTTGAACTATATTAAAAAATAAAAATTTTAATATTATTATTAACTTCTAAACTTATTTACTTAACTACTTTTTTACATTTTTCTAAAATTGCAATTTTATTAAGGTCAGCAATACCAACATAAGGTAAGTTTCTCAATTTTTCATCGTAATCAAGACCATATCCCACTAAAAAATGATCAGGAACTTCAAAACCATATCAATCAGCTTCAATTTTAGCAACTCTTTTAGATTTCTTATCTAATAGAGTAATTATTTTTACCGATTTTGCTCCAAGTTCTTGTAAATGATCACGAATTTTAAATAACGAATTACCTGAATCAATAATATCTTCAACAATTAATAAATCACGACCCTTAACATTATTAATAACATCCATTCTTATTTTTGGTTTATTTACCGCCTTTGTTTGCCCTAAATATGACTCTACATACATAAAATCAACCAAACAATCAATCTTAAGATTTAACATAAATTGTGATAAAAAAGGTAAACATCCTCTTAATATCCCTACTAAAATAATGGGCTCTTTATTATCTTTATAATAACTATTAACTGATTTTGCAAGTTCAATAATTTTATTATTAATTACATCAGTACTTAATAATATTTTTTCTACTAATTCATGTTTTTCCAACATTGTTTTTCTCCTTATTACTTTTTATATTATATTTACCAAATAAAAAAAGAAAATAAAACAAAACTTACACATTATTGAAAATATTAAAATAGTAAGTTTTGTTTTTTATTATAATAATTTAATTATTTCTTCTTAGGAACAACTGATATTGTATCATCATCAGTCCCTGAATTATTATCTTCCTTTTTATCATTTGATTCATTATCCTCTTTGGAAAGATTTTTACTATTTTTTTGCATTTCTTTTTGCATTTCTATTACTTCAATTGGTAATTTATTATATTTATCAATATATTCTATTTGTTCAGCAGTAATTGTTTCTAAAGTCATTAATGATTTAGCAATTAATTCTAATGTATCTTTATGTTTTTTAATTGTTGCTACTGCTTCAATATAACAAACATCTAATAATTTTTTAATTTCTCCATCAATTTTAGATGCAATATCATCAGAAAACTTATTTGCTGCAAAAGGTGAATACTCATTACGTGGACTTTCAAATTGAACTAATCCTAATTCAGATGACATTCCATATTCAGTTATCATTTTTCTGGCAATATTTGTTGCTTTTTCTAAATCATCATGAGCACCAGTAGTAATATTTGCATTACCAAACATAATTTCTTCTGAAGCGCGACCACCTAAATAACCAGTAATAGTTGCTCTTAAATGTACTTTTGAATAAAACATAGTATCTTCTTTAGGAGTCATAATAGTATATCCACCTGCTTGTCCACGTGGTATTATTGTAACTTTTTGAACTTTAGAAGCATATTCTAGTTTTAAACCAATAAGAGCATGTCCAGCTTCGTGATATGATACTATTTTTTTATCCATATCAGTAATTACTCTTGAAGTTTTAGCAGGTCCACCAACAACTCTATCAATAGCTTCATCAATTTCTACTAAACCAATAACTGTTTTATTATGACGAACAGCTAACAACGTTGCTTCATTTAATACATTTTCTAATTGTGCACCACTAAATCCTGGCGTTCTCTCTGCTATTCTTTGAAAATTAACTTTTGGCGAAATATTTTTATTACGAGCATGTAATCGTAAAATTGCTTCACGTTCTTTAATATTAGGTCAACTTAAAGAAATTTGACGATCAAATCTACCTGGACGTAATAACGCTTCATCAAGTACATCAGCACGGTTAGTGGCAGCCATAATAATAACTCCCAAGTTAGTTTCAAATCCATCCATTTCAACTAATAATTGGTTTAAAGTTTGTTCATTAGTTGCAGTTGAAGCTGAGGCACGTTTTCTTCCTACTGCATCAATTTCATCAATAAAAATAATACAAGGAGCACTTTTTTTAGCAGTAGTAAACATTTCTCTAATTCTTGAAGCTCCAACTCCAACAAAAACTTCTTCAAATTCAGAACCAGAAATTGAAAAGAAAGGAACACCTGCTTCACCAGCAACTGCTTTTGCTAATAAAGTCTTACCAGTACCAGGCGGTCCTACAAGAAGAACTCCTTTTGGCACTCTTGCACCCATTTGTGCATATTTTTGTGGAAACTTTAAAAAATGAACAACTTCTTCTAATTCCAATTTTTCTTCTTTAATACCAGCAACATCAGTAAATCTAGTATCTGATGTTCTAATCTTAGCACGACTTTTTCCCATTGAAAAAGGACTCATGCCACCACCGGCACCCATTTTATTCATTTTAGAAAATAATCAAAATGAACCACCAACTAATACTAATATTGGAAACATACTAATTAAAAATGTTTTTCAAAACGGAACTAATTCACTAATAATTGTGGGGTTAATATCAAAGCCTTTACCCTCTTTATCTTTTCTGAATAATTTTTCAATAACATCATGATAAAAACCACCTGTAGCAGTTCCAGAAACTGTCGCTTCAAATCGTTTTACCTTACCATTAATTCCTAAAAAACCTGTAATATAAGTAGTATGATCAAAAAATTGAACTTGTACTCCATCAATTTTACTAACAGTGTCACTACTATTGCCAGGGAGTTTACCATCTCTAAGTAATGTTTCTAATTGAAATTGATCTAAAGTTAAAGCATTACCTCTTAAAAAATATCACAATAAAATTCCAACAAATACTAAAAAAGCAACGAATAGTGCAACAATCATTCAATTAATTTTAATTCGCGTTTGCATTATTTTTTCACCTACGTTTAATTTCTAATTTATTTTCTTAAATAATACCATAATATTTTAGCACATACAAATTAGGTTTCTCACTAATATTGTTTTTATTTACTGATAATTTTGGAATTGCCACTACTTTTCCGCTTGAATTTATGATTACTGGTCATATAAGACGTTCACGATATGGAATTTTATTATCAATAAATAAACGATTAATTTTTTTTGTACCAAATGGTGTCTCAATTTCTTCTTCACCATTATTAGTTCTAATTGTTAATGGAAAATCTGATTTATTAATATATAAAGCTTGAAATTCACCACCTGTTGGTTCAGTTTTAGAAATAGTAATTTCCTTAAAATTATAGTTATTTATTTTAGAAATTTTATAACTAAATTGTTTTGGTTCATTTTTTTCACTAATATATGCAAAATTATATTCTTTAATAACTCAAGTATTTTCAGAAATACAAATAGTAATATTTGGTTTACTAGATTTAGTTAAAACTCTAACTATTTCTTTAATTTTAGCCTTTTTTAAAGATAAAACTAATTCTTCATCATATTGGCTTAAAAATTCATAGATAATCATTTGTTGTAATTTAAATTCATATTTTTTAAATTCATTAATAGCAAGCACATCATCATTAATAATGGTATTATAAATTACTTCAAGTTCATCTTTCAGTAACTCTTGTTCACTATTTAATTCTTTAATTTCACTTAACATTAAATTAATATCAAAATCAGTAAGTTTATTAATTTGTTGTTGTCTAATTCGATTTCTTTCATAAATAATTAATTCATTTGTTTCATCAAATCCATATTTAATATGATACAAAGTTAAATAGTCAATAATATCTTCTTTTTTTAATTCTAACATTGGACGATAAACCGATAAAGATTTATATGTTGTTTTAAATTTTAATCCATAATAAGAAACTATTGCCTTGCGTTGTTTTTGAATAATATATGTTTCAAGTAAATCGTAAATATGATGTGCTACAACAAGATTATAAACTTGATATTTTTGAGCAATTTCATTAAAAAAATCATATCTAAGTACACGTGCTTGACTTTGAAAATTTTGTTTTTTATTGTATTCCTCTTCTTTAATATTTTTTACTTCTAAAGTTATTTTATTATTTGTACAATATTCTCGAACAATTTGCTCATCAACATTACTACTTCAACGTTTATGATAATTAACATGACAAACAATAATTTTAAACTCATTACGTACTAAATTATCTAATAAAAACATACTATCTGGACCACCTGATACAGCTAATAAGTAAGTTATTTTTTTATTAAGTTTATTTAATCAATTAATATTCATTTTAAACACCTAACCTTACACTTATATTAAGATTATTTATATCACTTTGCTATTTCATCAATATAAGTATTATTTTCATTATGACAAATCAATGGTGGCAAAACAATCATTCCTTCTTTCGCTAAAAATCCTGCTTCAATTAAAAAAACATTGGCAGCCTGATTAATTTTAGGATAAACTATTTGTAATTTTTTAGGTGTAATTTGATATTTTTTTAATAAAAGCAGTGTTTCGTTTATTCTTTCTACACTATTTATCATAACCAATCGCCCTTTGTCTTTTAATAATTTACTTGCGCTAGCAATAATCTCCTCTAAATTAATATATACTTCATGTCTTGCTGCAATTTTTAAAGGTTGTGCTTTTACTTTGCTTTTATCTCATAAAGGAAAAAAAGGTGGATTACATACAATTAAATCAACTTTTTCTTTTTCTCTTTGAGCATAAATTTTTATGTCTTCATGAACAATGACAATTCTTTTTTCTAAATTATTAAGTTTTATATTTTCTAAAGCAAGTTCAACAGCTGGCTCTTGAATTTCAATACCAATTACTTTTCCTTGAAATTTTGCCGCTAAAATTATTGGAATAACAGCATTATTAGTTCCAAAATCAATTATTGTTTTAGTACTGGGTTTTATTTTAATAAAATTACTTAATAAAATAGTATCCAAAGAAACACAAAACATATCTTTTCTTTGAATAAGCTTAATTTTTTTATCATCTTGATTTAAAATTAAAATTTTTTTTGTACTTTCCATAGTTTAATTATCACTTACCTTAATAAGAAAAGAATTTATTAATAAATTTAAGTTAACATTAAATTTTAATTTAGTAATTGTAAATGAAATTTGTTCTAAAATATAGGCTATGTTTTTTAAATTACTATTTTTTCATAAATTAACTAAACTTTCAATAAAAAAATTATTAAAATCATACTTTTTAAATAAAAGAAAAGTTAATTTATTAAAAACTACTAAATTAAAAAATCTAAAAAAGTAAATAATTTCTTCTTTTAAACTAATTATTTTTTTATTCAAAAGTTGATTGTTAACTTTTTTATCATTATCATTAATAATAAATTGTTTAATAATTTCAATATATTTTTTTAATTTAAGTTTACTGCTTTCATCTGTCAAAAAAGTAGTATTTGAAAATATTTTTAAAATTAATAATTGTTCATCATCATAATCGTTACTAACAAATATATCATTTTCTTTTGAACAATTTATCAATTGACAACGAGATTTAATAGTAGGGAGTATTTGATTAATATTAGTGGTAGTAAAAATTACATAAATATTTTTAGATAATTCTTCTAAAGTTTTAAGCATAACATTTGAGGCTGAAGTTGAAGAAAATTCAATTTGATTTATTAAATAAATTTTATTAGCATCTTTTTCTAAATTAGTTTTAGAAAAATCATTAATAATTTCTAAAACAATATTTTTATTCATAATATTATTTTTACTAAAATCAAATTTTTTAAAATCAAAATAACTATTAGTTTTAATTTTAAAACAATTTTGACACATATTTTCTTCAGTACATTTTTTTAATTGATTATTATTCTTACAAACAATTTTTTTTATTAACTTATTACTAACATTTATATTTAATATTTTATTTTTCGAATACAATAAAATTACCTGTGGAATATTTTCCATTGCAAAAATAGAAAAATTTTCTGATTCTTCATTTTCAAATAAAATTACATTATTTTCCTTCATTAGATCCTCTAATTTTAATTTTTTTTTCTTTAAAACCTTTTTCTTCAACTAAATTTATGATTAGTTCATAAACACTATTAAAAACTTTTTTTTCTGATAAATTAGCATTTATTGTATGAACGCGATTTGGATTACTAATAGCAATTTTTTTATAACCATTATATACTTTTTGATGAAATTCTAATGTTTCTTCATCTAATCTATTCAATTTTTCACCTTTTCTTAATAAAATTCGTTGTAAACCTATTTCTGGTTTAATATCAAATAAAACTGTCAAATCAGGTTGATAATCTTCAAAAATAAGCTTTTGAATAAGATTTATTTTATCAATATCTAAATTTCTAGCATAACCCTGATATGCTAAAGTTGAGTCAGAAAAACGATCAGAAATAATGATTTTATTACTGTTTTTATTTGGCAGAATTTTTTCAATTAAATGTTGTCTTCTAGCTGCAATATAAAGCAAAACTTCTGTTCATGGATCCATTAATGTATTTTCTTTATTTAAAATAACTTGTCTTATTTGTTCAGAAATTTCGCTACCACCTGGTTCTCTCGTAATAATAACATCAAAACCATCTTGTTTTAATTGTTCTTTAATCATTTTTAAAACTGTAGTTTTACCTGCACCTTCTGGCCCTTCAAAGGTAATAAATAACATTTTTCTACCTCTTTCTATGCTAAAATTACTAAACTTTTCTAAAACTTGCCAGCAATATTTTTTTCTTTTTCATCTATTTGTTTTAATGCTTTATTTAGTTCTGTTTGTAGCATATCATTAATACTTGAATAATCATTTTCTGCTTCTTTTAATAATCCTTCAATATTAATTGAAACTAGTTTACGTCCACCTGTTATAATAATTTTAACTAAACCATCAATATCAGAAAAAGTAAATTCTTCTTTTTTAAATTTTGTTAACTTTCCTTGAATTGCTTGTGCTTGTGCTAACATTCTTTTCATATCCATATTTTTCACCTCATATTTTTATATTTCTTCAATTTCAGTAAATATTTTTTTTATAAAATTTAAAGTCGGATCTCTATCTACATTGGTAAATGACTCAATTACAGGTTTTGATATTACAATATCTACTGGTTTTGGTAATATTTTTTTTGTTAGTAACTCTTGATATTTTTTTCTTGTTTCCTGTCATTGATTTTTATCAAGGGCATAAATCATGTATTCATTTTCTAATAAAATATTTAAAAATTCTCTATGTTCTTTACTTAAAAAACTTTGATTTATTAAATCAGATTGAATAATATTTTTGGTAATAATAATAATGCCATTAGTAGATGCTGCCGCAATAATAGTATTTATATAAACTTTAGTTATGTTTCTAAATTTATTATCATTAATAAATTTAGAAATATTTTTTCACTTTTCACTAACTTCTTTTCTAATATTTTTATCAGCTTGTAAAATTAAATTAATGGATTTATCAATTATCTCATCATTTTTTAAATTTTTCACAGTTGGTACATTAAAAATTTCTTTTTCTTTAATACTAGTATTTTCTTCTTTTACTAAAATTGAAGTTAATTCTTCATTATTTTTATCTATTTCGCTTTTTTTTAAAATTTTTGTTATTTCATCTTTACTATTTAAATTTATACTTTTATTTTCTATATTCATAATAGATATTTTTGTTTTTTCTAAATAATTTAATGAATATTTATTCTCAAAATTTTTAATTAAATTTAATATTTTTAGTATTAATGTTGGTTTTAAATCATCAACATCTTCTTGAATTAAAATGTCATTAAATGAATTCAAAATTAAAAGTAAATCAGATTTTACTACTTCAGAAAAAATATTTACTTGTTGAATATTTATCATTTTAAGTAATTCTGTTTTTTTAGTAATAGCATAAATTAATATTTCTTCAAGAATGTAAATAAAATCAATAATATTTTTTTTATATTGAATAGTATATTCATCAAATAATGTTAATTGTTTTATTACTTGCTCAATATTACAATTAAATATATTAATTAAAAATAATATTTTATTTTTTGTTGATAAAACAGAAAATATTTTTTCAACATTTTTAAGTGTTATATTATTACAATAATTAAATGTTTTTTCTAAATAATTTAAACCATCACGTAAAGATCCTTCGCTCAATATTGCTAATTCCTCTACTGCTTCAACCTCAAAATTAATTTTTTCTTTTGTTAAAACATCAATAAAATGTTTTTTAGTTTCATTTACATTAATTTTTTTAAATTCAAATCATAAACAACGAGAAATTATAGTTGGAATTACTTTATATGGTTCTGTTGTTGCTAAAATAAAAATAATATGTTGTGGTGGTTCTTCTAAGGTTTTTAATAATGCGTTAAAAGCAGAAGTTGTTAACATATGAACTTCATCAATAATATAAACTTTATATTTAAAATTCATCGGTAATAAGTTAATATTATCTCTAATACTTCTTATTTCATCAACACCATTATTGGAAGCACCATCAATTTCTAAAATATCAATACAATTATTTGAACTAATGTTTATACAATTTTCACAAGTATTACATGCATCTCCATCAATGTTATTTTGACAGTTAATTGCTTTAGCAAATATTTTAGCCGTTGATGTTTTTCCTGTACCTTTTGAGCCTGAAAATAAATAAGCATGATTAAAACTATTATTTAAAATAGAATTTTTTAATATTCTTACAATATTATCCTGACTAATTATTTCTGAAAAAGAATTTGGTCGATACTTTCTATAAAAAGATTTATGTTTCATTTAAATCACCTATATTTATCCTAACAATTTTTTATAAAATTTGTTATAAAAACAATTATTATAAAGGCTTTTCTCCCTTTATGTACTATTTTTAAATTTTATCACATAAATGCTGAGAAAAGCCTATCTACGGACTTCTCCCCACATTTTTAAATCAAACATAGCATTACAATTTCAAAACTAGGTATCTTATTGAATTTATATGCAGCTTCTTTTGCATATAAATGAACATGATGTTTTGCAACTTTGATATGTGTTTTAAATGTTCTTCTTATATGTTTTCAAACTGATTCAATTTGGTTGGTATTTACACCAGTTTTTGAAACATAGCTATCTTGATGATTGACTGTTTCATGCTTAGTGAAAACCGATTTAAAATCGCAATATCCTTTTCAAAAATCAGTATGTACATGACACTTTGAAGAAATGTGGTTTCTTGCAAACTGCAAAAGATTTTTACTTTTTGCATTTTTCAATACTTTCACAATTAATTTATTGGTTGTTTTTTCATAAATACCAACAATCAAGGTTTTATTCACCAAGGATCTTCCTTGTTTTTTAAAACCCATATGTGAAAGATACATTTCATCCATTTGCACTATGCCCTCAACAATAAATTGTGATTCTTGTTTGGCAATACAAGTTCTGATTTTATGACCCATTCTTCAAGCAGTTTTCAAAGTTACCCCCAATTCTTTTGCAACATCAGTTGATGGAATTCCATGTTTGGTGTTTATTCATCTAAAGATGAGATAAAACCAAGATTTCAAAGGTATTTGTGACTTGTAAAAAATGGTGCCATGAAGAATACTAAATGTTTGATGACATTTCAAACATCTTATTCTTCTTAAATCAGAAGTATTCAAATTTGTTCAATAACACCTGATACATTTATTTTCCTTCAAACTTACTATATATTTCAAACAATCTTGTTCTGTTTGAAAAGTATTGTTGAACTCATTCAATTTCATTGTTTCCTCCACAAGTACATGTGGGGAGAAGTCCGATTATAAATTACGAATTTCTCCAAAAAAACTTTGTAACATTTCTTTACTATCTAAGTTTAAAGAATAAGTATATTCACTACGATGATTAAATTTTTTATCTAATGTTAAATTATAGAGTGATTCAACGCATCCAAACTTACTATCTTTTAAAGCAAAAACAATATGTTTTATTCTTGTTTGTAACAAAGCCCCTACACACATTAAACATGGTTCTAATGTTGTATAAATAGTACAATTTAATAAACGTCAATTATTAATTTTTTTACATGCTTTTTTTATTGCAATAATTTCCGCATGTTGAGTTGGATCTTTGTCTTTTTCCTTTTTGTTAAATCCTCTACCAATAATATTATCATTTTCATCAACAATAATTGCACCAATTGGAACATCACCATTAATAGCAGCTTTTTTAGCAAGCTTTAAGGCAATTTCCATATAATTTTGTTTTTTCATTTAAAGAAACCTCTTTTTTATTTTTCAAAATAAAACCACCGCACACAATCCTAATCCTTATGGCTGCTACCTTTCGGTCCTGACCCGGTTCGAATGTAATTGTTGCAGTGGCATTATTAATTATAACAATTTTTTTATAAAAAAATACATTTTTTTTAATTTATAATGTTTCACGTGAAACATTATAAATTAAATAGTTTTTAAATTATTCATATAAGGTTGTAAAACAATAGGTATATTTACAACATTATCTTCTTCAACATAAAAATTTTCTAAAATTGCTGCAACAACTCGATCAATAGCTAATCCCGATCCATTTAGTGTATGTGGAACTATTTTCTTATTATCTTGACTAACTCTAGTTTCCATTCTTCTTGCTTGAAAATCTTCACAATTACTACATGAAGAAACTTCACGATAACACATTTGAGAAGGTAATCATAATTCTAAATCATAAGTTTTAGCAGCACTAAAACCAATATCACCACTACATAAATTAATAACTCTATAAGGAATATCTAATTTTTGTAAAATTAATTCAGCATTATTAGTTAACTCTTCAAGGGCATCATAAGATTTTTCAGGATCAACAATTTGAACCAATTCTACTTTATTAAATTGATGTAATCTAATTATTCCTCTTGTATCTCTACCAGCAGAACCCACTTCTGAACGAAAACATGGTGTATAAGCACACATTTTTATTGGTAATTCAGAAAAATTAATAATTTCATTACGATAAATATTTGTTAAAGGAACTTCTGCTGTTGGAATTAAATACTGTTCGTTATTTAATTGAAATAAATCATCTTTAAATTTAGGAAGTTGCCCTGTACCAAATAAGTTTTCTTTATTAATAATTAATGGTGGTAAAAATTCAGAATAACCATTTTTTAAATGAGAATCAATCATAAAATTCATTAATGCTCTAACTAATAAAGCACCTTTATTTTTATACATAATAAATCTAGTACCACTTAATTTAGTTGCTTTTGAAAAATCAATTATATTTAACTTTTCAGCAATTTCTCAGTGTGGTTTACTATTTTTTTTAATAACTTTCCCTCATTTTCTAACTTCTTGATTATTAGTTTCATCGTTTCCTTGTGGAACTGAAAAATGTGGTATATTAGGAATTACTAACTGTAATTCATATATTTTATCTTCTAAATCTACAATTTTTAAATTATTTTTTATAATTTTTTCTTTTAAAATAATCATATCATCTTTAATTTTTTTTATTTGATCATTTTTTTTATTTTTTAATAATTCACCAATTTGTTTAGACTGCTTATTTCTTGTTTCTTCTAATTTTTGATTTTTTGTTTTTAAAGTTCTTATTTCTAAATCTAAATTAAAAATTTTATTTATTTCATTTTTATAACTTTGGCCCCTTGTTTCTATTTTATTAATAGTTTTTTCCAAATTATTACGTATTTTTTCTATATCAATCATTTTAGCACCTCTTAAATTAATCAATAAAAATAGTTTTTTCTTTAGTGATTGGGATTGTTACAATTGAAGAAATTGCATCATCTTCTGTTTTAAATCTAATTAATTTAACACCTATAGTATTTCTACTTGTAGTTCTTATATCTTCTAAAGAAAATCTAATAACTGTACCTTTTAAAGTCATAATTAATAAATCATTACTATTATTAGTGTTATTTATTGAATTTATACCAATTAATTTTCCTGTTTTTTGAGCTAATTTCATAGAAATTACACCCTTACCACCACGATTTGCTAAACGATATTCTTCAAATCGTGATATTTTTCCATAACCTTTCTCACTAATAGAGACAACTAAATCACCATCTTGATTAGAACACATTCCAATTACATGAGTACCTTTTGTATCTATTCCTTTTACTCCGCTGGCTATTCTTGACATTACTCTAACTTGATTTTCATTGATTCTAACTGCTCGTCCATTAGCCACAGCAATAATTATTTCATTATTACCTGTAGTTTTCAGAACATCTACTAATTGATCATTTGAACGCAATTTAATAGCTATCTTACCATTTTGGTAAATAGATTTAAATTGATCTAAAGTTGAACGTTTAATAATTCCTTTTTTAGTAACAAAAAATAAATTAGCATTTATATCATAATCTTCTGATATAGCAATTATTGTTTTAATAGTCTCATTTTTTTCTGTTGCTATTAAATTAACAATTGGTGTTCCTTTAGCTGTTCTTGAATAATTTGGTACCTTATGAGCACGAATTCGATAAACTTTTCCTTTATTACTAAATATTAACAAATCAGAATGAGTTGAAGTAATTAAAACTTTATCAATATCATCAGTATTAATATCAGTGCCACCAGCACCTTTAACACCAACACCACCACGATGTTGAGTTCTATATGTATCTAAAGGTAAACGTTTAATATAACCACTTTTTGAAAGCGTTATAACCACCTGTTCTTCTTTAATTAAAGCTTCATCAATAATTTCACCTTCATAATTTTCAATAATTTCAGTTCTTCTATCATCACCATAATTTTCTTTAATTGTTGTTAACTGAGAAATCATTAATTCTATTTGCTTAGAAGGTTCATTAATTAAAGTTCTTAATCGAATAATTTCTTCATTAATAAATGATAATTCATTATTTAATTTTTCTTGTTCTAAATCTGTTAAACGTTGCAGTTTCATTTCTAAAATAGCTTTAGCTTGTTTTTCAGAAAATTCAAATTTATTCTGTAAATTAGTTAATGCTTCTTCTGTTTTCTTTGATTCCTTAATTATTTTAATAATTTCATCAATATTTTGTAATGCTTTAACAAGACCAAAAATAATATGATATTGATGTTCATATTTTTTTAATTCAAAATTAGACTTATTAAGAATAATTTCAATTTGATGTTCAATATAAATTTCAATCATTTCTTTTAAATTCATTACTTTAGGTTGTTTATTATGTAATGCTAATAAATTTATTGTGAATGTTGTTTGTAATGAAGTAAATTTATATAGTTGATTTAAAATAAGTTCAGCATAATCAATATTTTTAATTTCTAATACTAATCTTATTCCTTCACGATTAGATTCATCTCGCAAATCAGTTATATAATTTACTTTTTTTTCTTGAACTGCTTTAACTATATTATTTATTAAATTAGTTTTATTAGTTTGATAAGGTATTTCTTCAACAATAATTGCAGGTTTACCATTTGATAATTTTTCAACTTTAGTTTTACTACGAACTGTTATTGTTGATCTTCCGTTTAAATAAGCATTTTTAAATGAATTTACGCCTAAAATCATTGCACCTGTAGGAAAATCAGGTCCTTTAACAATATCTAATATTTCCATAATATCACAATCAGGATTGTGAGCTACAAAAATAATTGCATCAACTATTTCTCTTAAGTTATGTGGTGGAATACTTGTTGCCATTCCAACAGCAATACCTGTTGTTCCATTAACTAATAAATTAGGAAAATAAGCTGGTAAAACACTAGGCTCTTTTTCAGCACCATCATAATTTTCAACAAAAGTAACTGTATTTTTATTTAAATCTTTAACCAACTCTCCTGCCATTTTACTCATTCTAACTTCAGTATATCTCATAGCAGCAGCACTATCACCATCAATTGAACCAAAATTACCTTGGCCATCAGCTAAAGGATAACGATAATTAAATTCTTGTGCCATTCTTACCATTGTTTCATAAACTGCAATATCACCATGAGGATGAAATTTTCCAATACATTCTCCAACAATACGTGCTGCTTTTTTATAAGGTTTATCATATGTCATACCTAAAATTGCTAAAGAATATAAAATTCGACGATGTACTGGTTTCAATCCATCTCTTGCATCTGGTAAAGCTCTTGAAACAATAACTGACATTGAATATTCTAAAAAACTAGTTCTCATTTCATCAGATATATTACGAACATATTTATTAGAAATAAATGTTTCATTTTTTTTAGTTATTTCGCTCATATATAAACTCCTAATTTTATTTTATTAACTTTTAAGCATCAATGTTTTTTACATATTTAGCATTTTCTTGAATAAATTCTTTTCGTGGAAATACATCTTTCCCCATCAATATTGAAAAAGTTTCATCTGCTTCTGAAGCATCATCAATACTTACTTGTAATAAAATTCTATGTTGTGGATCCATAGTTGTTTCTCATAATTGTGTGGCATTCATTTCTCCTAAACCTTTATAACGTTGAATGTTAAAATTAGTTCCATTAAAATTATCTTTAATTTCTTGCAATTCTTGATCATTATATGCATATTTAACAAATTTACCACTATAAAATTTATATAAAGGAGGCTGAGCTATATATATATAACCAGCATCAATTAAGGGACGCATGTAACGATAAAAAAATGTTAATAATAATGTTTTAATATGTGAACCGTCAACATCAGCATCAGTCATAATAATAATTTTATGATAACGTAATTTAGTAATATTAAATTCTTTACCAACACCACAACCAAAGGAAATAATAAGATTATTTATTTCTTCGTCAGAAAAAACTTTTAAAAGTCGTGCTTTTTCAACATTAATTATTTTCCCTCTTAATGGTAAAATTGCTTGAATTTCTCTACTTCTTCCCAACTTTGCAGTTCCACCAGCTGACTCACCTTCGACAAGAAAAACTTCTGTTTTAGTTGGATCTTTAGAAGAACAATCTGCTAATTTACCAGGTAAATTAGAAAATTGTAAAGGATTTTTTCTCGAAGTCATAATATTCTCACGTGCTTTTTTAGATGCTAAACGTGCACTTACTGATAAAATAACTTTGTTAATAATAATTTTTGCTTCAGCAGGGTTTTCCAATAAAAATTTATTAATTATTTTTCCAGTTACATTAGAAACAATTTTTCTAACTTCAGAATTACCAAGTTTTGTTTTAGTTTGCCCTTCATATTGTGGATTAGGATGTTGAACTGAAATAATTGCTAAAATTCCTTCTTTAACATCATCACCAGTAAATGTTTCATCATTATTTTTTAAAAGATTATTTTTTTTCGCATAAGAATTCAATTCTCTTGTTAATGCTAAACGAAAACCATCTTCATGTGTTCCACCTTCAGGTGTATTAATATTATTACAAAATGAAAATATTTGAGATTCTTCACTTTCATTATATTGAAAAGCTATTTCTGTGTTTATACCATTTATTTCAAACTCTCCATAAATAATTTCATGTTTTAAAGGTTCAAATTTATTATTTAAAAAGGCAACATATTCTTTAATGCCCCCTTCATAACAAAAAGTTTCTTCTTTATTTTCACGTTCATCAATAACTTGAATAGTTAAACCTTTATTTAAAAAAGCAAGTTGTCTTAACCTTGTTTTAATTATTATAAAACTAAAATTTACAGTTTCAGTAAAAATACTTTCATCAGGTTTAAATAAAACAGTTGTTCCTTTTTTATCACTTTGTCCAATAACTGCCAATGGTAATTCTGGTTTACCACCTTCAATATATTTTTGAAAAAAAATATTACCATCACGGTAAATAGTAACTTCCAAATACTTACTTAAAGCATTTACTACTGAAGCACCAACACCATGCAAACCACCTGATACTTTATAAGAACCATTATCAAATTTTCCACCAGCATGTAATGTAGTAAAAACCGTTTCTACTGTTGAAATATTAGTCTTTGGATGTATATCAGTAGGAATACCTCGACCATTATCTTTTACTAATATTTCATTATTTTTAGTAATAGTTACAGAAATTTTTGTACAAAAACCGGCAATAACTTCATCAACAGCATTATCAACTATTTCTCAAACTAAGTGATGTAATCCTCTTTCTGCAGTGGAACCAATATACATTCCAGGTCGTTTTCTAACTGCTTCTAGTCCTTTTAAAACTTGAATTGAGTTAGCATTATAATCATTTGGAGTCCTTGTGCTCACTATTTTCACTCTCTTTCATCATTAAATATTTTCATTAATTTAATAATGAAAATATTTAAAATTTCAAAAATAAATTCAAAAAAAGACTTTTTATTCTTTAAAATAAGCATATTATTTTACATTTTATGTATAAATTATACATTTTTTTTGATTTAAAACAACATAATTTTTTTAAAAGAAAAATTAAAAAATCTTTATTCAAAAATAATAAATTACTTTTTTAAAAATATTTAACAAAAAATCTATTTAAAATTTTCTATTAAATTAATAATACTATTTGCCATTTGTTGATGAAATCACATACCTGGATGAAACTCATCAAAATAAAAATATTTATTTAAATTACTTTCATTAACTCCAGAATTAAAAACTGGTTTATAAGAATATTTTGTTTCTTTAGACATCATTTTACAAATTGTAGCACTAGTTTCAACAATTCCATCTGGAATTTTATTTTTAAAATTATTCATATCAGTTGCTAATTCTCTTGAAAGAAAAAAAGGTGTAATAATATTTTTATAAATTATTTTCATTTCTAATATCATTTTTTTTTCATCGTTTTTGATATTCAATACATGTTTTACGTGCTATTTGTATTTTTTGTTGATTATTATGTAATATCTTTTTAATTTTTGGTGTTAATGTTAAGTCAGGAACATCACTAATAATAATTTTATTTGCACCATTTTTAATTAATAATTTTATTGCTTTTTTTTCTTCATTTATTACATTATTAATCTTACTGTTAATAATAATAGGATCTGTTTTATTCATTAAATTACCAATATCATTAGCTCCCATTTCTATTCAAATAACATCTTTTTTTTGTAAAGAATGTTGTAGTAACAACATTTGTGTTTGATGAGACAAATCAAAAGTTTTAATAATATCTAAATTATTATCACTGCTATCAGCAACTTCTCCTCCATAAGCATAATTATTACCCAAACTTTGAAATGTTTTACCATTGATGTTAAATAATCACCCAGGTTTAAAATTAATATTTAATTTTTCAGCAATTAATTGTGAAGCTACTTTATTATTACTTCAACAATTATTATAATAAGGTTTATCTAATTGAAAATGTTTAAATTTACTATTACTATTTTCTAAATATTGATTTTGTGCAAATGTTCCTGCACCAGTATCTGATAAACTATCTCCTAAAACATAAAATTCACTAATACTATCTTGCTTATTTTTACAAGCAATTATATTTAAATTAGTAAAAATTAAAATAGTAAACATACTTAACAATTGTAATTTCTTCTTCATTATTTTTTACCTTTTCTTAGCTTATTAATTAAAAATAACTATTTTAGTTATATCATATTATTTTTCTCCAATTGGTAAAACTAGTTGTAATAACCCAGTTTCTTCTTCACTATCAATAATTGTATAATTTTTTGGTCAAGAAATTTTCAAATTTACTTTTTTACATTTATTAAAAGATTTTAAAGCATTAATAATTAATTTTGAATTAAAAACTACTTTTATTTCTTCTTTTAAACTTTTAGATTTCACAATATGAAATTTTTTAAATTGTTCAATTACTTCACCTATACTATCATTATTAGATAAACAATTAATTTTAAAATCATTTTTTTCCACATTGATTCAAAATTGAATCATAGGTGAAGTATCTTTTTTTGCTAAAATTATTGATAATTCAATAATTTTTAAAAATTCTCTAACGTTATTAATTTCAATAATATTTTTTTCTTTTTCTATAATATTTTTAATAATATCATCCGTATTTGGATAAGTACCTTCAATCATTCGTGTTTGAAATAAAAAATTTTCAATTTCAATAATTAAATTATAATCATTTTCAAAATAAAAATTTATATTTGAATTTAAATCACTAGTAATTTTATCAATTTCATTTAATAAATGAACTGGAATATTAAACTCTTTATTACTAAATTCTAATTTTTCTTCAAAAGAAAATCACTTTTTTGCTAAACAATATCCATCAGTTGCTGTAACAAATAACTTTTGATCATTAAATTTAAAATTAATTCCACTTAATGCTGGTTTATTATTGTTTGTATTTGTTGCAAAAGCAATTTGTTCATTTATATTTTGTAACAAACTTTTATTAAAAGATACTTTATTTTTAATATTTTTATTAAAGTTAATTTTTGGAAATTTTTCAATTGTCAACGTACTTAGTTTGAAGATAAAATCATTATTATCATTTTTAAAATTACTAATGATTAAGTTATTAATTTTAAGTTCAAATAAAATTCATTCATCTTCTAATTTACTAAAAATATCATAAATAATTTTAGTATTAATTAATACTGAACCAATATTTAATATTTTTAAATATTTTTCATTATTATTTAGTTCATATTTTAATGATAAATTACCATTAGATGCGGTTAATATTATTTTTTCTTTTTCAACTTCTAATAAAAAACAAGATAATTCTTCATAATTGTTATTAGAAATTGTTATTTTTATTATTTTTTTTATTATTTTGAATAATATAGAACTTTTGATTTCGATTTTCATAAATATCTCCCATTTTTAAACATTAATAATTAATTATATATTATATATATATTAATTACTATTATTTATTTAATTATTAATAATATTACAATGTGGATTAATGTGAATAACTAATTTTAACTTATAAAATCAGTAAAAAATCAGGATTTTATAAGTTAATAATTTATGATTAAAATAGTGGATTAATTGTGTTTTAAACATTCACGTGATAATCTTTCAATATTTTTTTTAAATTCATAATTAGTTTCAATATTTTTTTTAATTTTGTTATAAGCATTCATTACTGTTGTATGATCTTTACCTCCAAATTCAGAACCAATTTTTGTATATGATTCATTTAAAAGTGTTTTTATTAAATACATTGCTACATGGCGTGCTATTGTTATCGTTTTAACTCTAGAAGTACTAATCAATAATTTGATTGGAATATTATAATATTCAGATACAATTGTTTTAATTTTTTTAATAGTTAGTTTTTCTTTTAATGAAGTATTTGATGTTTTAAAAGCTTTCATAACGTCTTCAAGCACTATTAAATGATTAGGCTTTATATATAAAATGCTATAAAAAATTAATCTATTTAATGCTCCTTCTAATTTTCTAACATCACTATTAAAATTTAAAGCAATAAAACTTAAAGATTCTTCAGTAAAAATGCTTGGATCATAATTTAAAGACTTAATTTTTTCTTTTAAAATAATTAATGAAGTTTCAAAATCTGGTGAATCAATACCAACACTTAAACCACTTTGAAATCTTGAAACATTTCTTTCTTCAAAACCATATAAATCATCAGGATGTTTATCTGATGTAATAACAATTTGTTTTTGTTTGTTAACAAAACTATTAAATATATGAAAAAATATTTCATTTGTTTTACTACGATTAGCTAAAAATTGAATATCATCAACTAGAAGAACATCGTATTGATTAAATGAATCTTTAAATTTTTCAATATCATTAACATTTTGTTTAATAATTTCTGGTACCATACGACCAAATTCTTCAGAAGATAAGTAAAGTACTTTTTTTTGATTATTATATTTTGTTAGTATTTCATTTTCAATAGCATGAAGTAAATGTGTTTTTCCTAATCCAGAATTACCATAGATAAATAAGGGATTTCAATACCTACCAAGTTCTATGGTAATTGAAAATGCTGCTTGATAAGCATCGTTATTTGATTCACCTTTAACAAAGTTATTAAATTGAAATTGTTTTTTAATTTGTTGCAATTTATTAAATTCAACAAAATCTTTTTCTACATATATTTTTTGTTTCTTTGCTTCATTAAGTTCTAAAAATTCAATTTGAAGATTTTGTTGAATAATTCTTTCCAAAATTTCTTTAACTTTAAATGTTATATTTTTAGTTAAAATTTCTTTTGCAAATAGTGAATCAACAATAATTAAACATTTATTTTCAAAAATATCATAAATATAAGTGTTTTTAATATAGTTATTAAAAATACTTGGATCAATCATTTCATCATATTGAAGAAAATTTCTAACTTTATTTCAAATATTTTGAAAGTTTTCTCGTTTATTATCAGTGTCATTCATTTTAAAAACCTCTTTAATTAATATAATTATTGTGGATAAATTGTGGATTAATGTTGATAACTTTTTTATAATTATAATCTGTATTATACTTTTAAAAAAAAATAAAAAAAAATAATATTTATTATTTAATATTATAAATGATTTATTTTTTTGTTAAACTAATATTGTTTTTATTAAAAATAAACAGAATAATTTGTTAAGATATAAATATTATGTTAGAATACTCTTAATGATTTTTTATTAGAATTTTAAAAAAAGGAGAAAAAAATGAAACCGACATATCAACCAAGTAAGAGAAAACATCAAAAAACTCATGGTTTTTTTGCAAGAATGAAATCTGTGACAGGGATTAATGTTATTAAAAGAAGACGTCAAAGAGGACGTAAAAAATTAACAGCATAGTTTAAAAAATAAAATAAGGTGAACAAAATATGGAAAAAAAATACCGCCTTTTGAAAAATCATCATTTTAAATATTTAATTAATGAAGGAAAAAGTATTTCAAATGGTCAATTTTTTATCTATTATATGAATAGAGTAGATTTTGAAACTATACGAGTAGGTGTATCAGTAGGAAAAAAACTAGTTCGTTTTGCTTTTGCACGTAATAAGATTAAACGTCAAGTACGAGGAATGTTAGTAGATATTAAAAAAGATTGACCAGTAGATATAGTAATTATGATTAGAAAAAATTATTTATCTAATACATATGAAGAAAATCTTAGATCTTTATTACATCTTTTAATGAAAATCCCATTATAGGAGAGTAAAATTAATGCAATATAAAAAGTTTTTATTTCCTGAACAACAGAAAAAAAACGTTTGATTAAAAATAACATGAAAATGAACTAAAATTATTTTAGGGACTTTTTTATTGATGTCAACACTTTGAGGTTGCGGTCAGACTATGGGTGATCCTAATGTTGCAACTAGTGATGTTATTTCAGCTTATGATTTTCAAAAATATAATGTAGCGGCTGTTTTTTTTGAATTACTTATTGGTAACAGTGATGTAGCAAAAAATCACATTTTTCATTTTAATGGTAATAATATTTATGAATATGGATTTACAGGGATTAGAACATGAAGTGAAGCTTGAACGCAAACTAAATCACCGTTCTTTGGAATGTTTGTTTATCCAATTGCTTGAATCTTAGTTAGTATTTCTGCTGGATTAAGTGGTGGAGTTGATGTAAATTCAAAATATTGATCAGTAAGTGTTATTTTTGCTATTATTTTTACAACCTTAATTATTAAACTTATTACATTAGTATTTACTTTTAAAGCCCAACAAAATCAGGAAAAAATGCAATCAGTGCAAATGAAAACTTCCGAAATTCAAGCCAAATATAAACATTCACGTGATCCAAGTGCAAAACAAAAACAACAAATGGAATTAATGGCTATTTATAAAAAAGAAGGAATAAATCCAATGGCTGCTTTTATTCCAATGTTTTTATCACTTCCTTTCTTAACAGCTATGTTTACTGTTATGAAATCAACTAATTTATTAAAAAATACTGTTGTTGGTGCTATTAGTTTAGTTGAACAACCATGAACTATGGTTACCCATGGCCAATTTATGTATTTAATAATTATTGTTATATATATACCAACACAATTAGTTTCTATGTTATTACCGATGTTTTTAAATCGTTCACGACAGAAGATTAAAACTAAAGAAGTAAAAGCTGCATTAAAAAAACAAGTTATTATTCAAAGCGTTATGATTTTTATGTTTTTATTTTATGTATGTGTTGCTCCTTCAGGATTAGGCATTTATTGAATTATTTCTGGAATATTACAAATATTTCAAACTCTTGGTTTTCATTACTATAATAAACATAAACGTAGCCGTTATAAAAAAAATGGTACAATTAGTACACCATTTTCAAGTAAGATTAAAAAGATATTTACAAAATCTGAAATAGTTGTTCAACCTAAAAAAAATAAGTAATTTATTATAATGTGGAGAAAAAAAGATGGAAATTAAATCATTTAAAAAAAATATTGATTTAGAAAAAACTATCAAAAATTTACCCCCCAAGACATTTTATATAAAATTAGGTATAGAAAAACGTTTATTTAAAACCATTACTAAAATTTTTATTTTTAACGAAAATGATGTTAAAAATTATTTAAATGATAAATGACATGATTTATTGGAACTTTTTAATATAAAAAATTATCAAGAAGAAATAATATTAAATGGTAATAAATTTTATATTAATATTAATTGTAAAAATGAAAATTCAATTTTAATTGGCAAAAAAGGTTATACAATTAGTGCTTTACAAAATTTACTTATTACTTATTTAGAAACAAAATTTAAAAGAAACTATCAAATAGTAATAAATGTTAATAATTATTTAAATATTCAAAAACAAAATTTAAAAATTAGAATATATGAAATTATAAAAAAAATAAGAATAAGTAAAGAAATGTTTCATTTTGAATCAATGCCTAATAACCAAAGAAAAATTATACATGAAATAGTTAAAAATATTGAAGGAATATCAAGTTTTTCTGAAGCTATAGGTTATAACCGTCATGTAGTAATTAGATTGGAAAATTAGAGTAATCTAAGATTTTAAATCTTAGATTGTTTAAATGAAAAGAGGAAAAAATGTTAAATGATACTATTACTGCAATTGCAACCGCCCCTTTAAATCAAGCAATTAGTATTATTAGAATTTCAGGAAAAGATACTTATGAGCTATTAAATAAGGTTTTTGATAAAGATATTTTAAATCAAAAAGGTCACACTTTAATAACAGGATATATTATTGATCATAATAAGAATAAAATTGATCAAGTTGTTTTGGCATGTTATCGCGCTCCCAAATCTTTTACAGGTGAAGATACAATTGAAATTAATTGTCATGGTGGAGTGCTAATAACACAAAAAATTTTGCAATTATTACTATCTACAGGTATGAGAATGGCAACAAGAGGAGAATTTACGAGAAGAGCTTACTTAAATGATAAAATTGATTTAATTGAAGCAGAAGCTATTAATGATTTAATTATGGCTGAAAATAATACTATTTTAAAAACCGCTATTAATAGTTTAAGTGGTAAAACAAGAATACTAATTGATGAATTATCTTCAGAATTACTAACTTTAATTGCTAATATAACAGTTAATATTGATTATCCTGAATACGATGGGGTTGAGGAAAAAACAATTAATAATGTTATTCCTTTAGTTGAAAAATTTTTAAATAAAATAAAAGTTATTAAAGAACATAGTAAAATTACTAAAACTATAAAAGAGGGAATTAATACAGTTATTATTGGAAAACCTAATGTTGGAAAATCTTCCCTATTAAATGTGCTTTTAAATGAAGATAAAGCTATTGTTTCTAATGAAGAAGGAACAACAAGAGATCTGGTAGAAGGCAAAATTAATTTGGGTGATATTAGTTTAAATTTAATTGATACAGCAGGTATACGTCATACTTTAAATGATATCGAAAAAGCAGGTATTGATAAATCACATAAGGCTTTAAACGAAGCAGATTTAATAATATTAGTACTAGATGGTTCAAAAGATTTAAGTATTGAGGATAAACAATTATTAGAAAAAATAAAACATAAAAATTACCTTATTGCTATTAATAAAACGGATTTAAGGTTAAAATTAAAATTAGACATTAAAAATAATTTTAATGTGGTAAAAGTTAGTGCAATAATGGGCGAAATTGAAAATCTAATTTTAGGAATAAAAAATAAAATTATAACTACTGAAATTAATTTTGATAAAGAATTACTTTTTGCGAATACAAGACAATTAGCATATTTGGATGAAATTGAACTTAGTATTTCAGAAGCATTAAAAGATTTAAAAAAGAATATTTCGATAGACTTAATTATTGTTCACTTACAAACTGCATGAAATAAGATTTTAGAAATGCAAGGTAAAAAATTTGAAACTGATTTATTAGATGAAATTTTTAAAAGATTTTGTTTAGGAAAATAAAAGGGAAGGTAAAATATATGGCTAATAATGGAATTTTTGATACTCATTGTCATTTAATGTCAAAACATTATGATGAAACAGAAATATTAAAATTATTAACTGATGCTTATTCAGCAGGTGATAGTATTGGTAGTATTTGTAATGTTGGTTTTGACTTAAATACTAGTAAGCAAGCTGTTAGTCAAATTTATGAATTTGAGAGTGAAGAAAAAATTCCTAATCTTTATGCAGCTGTAGGTATTCATCCAACAGAAGTAAATACTTGCGATAGTAATACTATTTCAGAATTGAAAAAATTAATAGCAACCGGTAAAGTAGTTGCTATTGGTGAAATTGGATTAGATTATTATCATAAATTTACAGAACCACAATTGCAAAAAAAATGATTTATTGAACAACTAAAATTAGCTAAAGAACATAAATTACCTGTATTATTACATATTCGTAATGCGTTTGAAGATGCTTTTGAAATTATTAAAAAAGAAAATATTACTAATGGTGTTCTTCATTGTTTTACGGGAACAAAAGTAATAGCTGAAAAATTTATAAAACAAGGTTTTTATATTTCTTTTGCAGGTAATGTGACATATAAAAATGCTTTGAAGTTACAAGAGGTAGCAAAAAATATACCAATTAATAAAATATTAGTTGAAACAGATGCGCCATATTTAACTCCTGAACCAAAAAGAGGCAAAAATCCCAAAAATGGATTAACAATTAATCATCCAGAAAATATAATATTTACAGTTAATAAAATAGCTGAATTAAAGAAGATCCCAAAACAAAGTATTATTAATGCAACTAGGGAAAATGCTATTAATGTTTTTAAATTAAATAATGAATTGAAAAGAAATAATGAGTAATAATGAGAAGTTTAAAGTAGCCATTTTTTTAGCAACAGGCTATGAAATGGGTGAAGTAATAATTACTATTGATCTATTAAGAAGGGCTAATATTATTATTGATTTAGTAAGTATTGAAAATGACTTAAAAATCAAATCAAGTCATAATGTTTTTATTTTATGTGAAAAGAAAATCAGTGATATTGATTTGTTAAGTTATAAGATGCTAATTTTACCGGGTGGTAAAATTGGAGTAGAAAACTTAAGCAAAAATGAATTATTAAAATCAATGTTAGTTATTTTTGCTAAAGATAGTAATAAGTTTATTGCTGCTATTTGTGCAGCACCGCAAATTTTAGGGCAATTAAATTTAATAGATAACAAAAAAATTACGCATTATCCAGGCACTAATATTGGTTTAAATAAAAGTATTATTTTAGATGAAAAAGTAGTAGTTGATAATAATATTATAACTGGAAAATCAATTGGTGCTGTATTTGAATTTGGTTTAAAGTTAATTGAAGTTTTAGAAAGTAAAGAAATTAGTGAACAAATTAAAAAACAATTAGTTTTTTAATTTGTATTTTTTTATATAAAGTTAAAGTTATTACTTTTAAAATAGTTAATGGCTTATACTTTTTATACAGTTAAAATAATAATTTTAAATATAAAAAATACATTTTAATCGATAAAAAATATTGTTGACATTTAAAAATGTATTTTTTTATTTTTTTTAAAATAATAATATAATAAGTGTATAAAAAAGGGGGTTTTTATAAAAATGAAAAAATGATT
>NZ_JALMUW010000198.1:0-500 GCF_023846195.1 Spiroplasma endosymbiont of Lariophagus distinguendus | reverse complement strand
TTTATATTTTATTTCAATACTTTCACTTTCAACTGCAACTAATGAACAACTCAAAAAATTATTAAACTACACAAATCAGTATAAAATACATAAAAAAGAAGCATTATAACAATAATTTTTTTAAAAAATTCTTATATTATGTTGCTTTTTAATAGATTTTTTAAATTATATATGTATATAATTAAAATGGAATATTATTATTAATATCATAATAATTTTCAACAAATATTAATAAGAATCTAAAATAAAATTAATAACTAACAGAAAACAAGTAACTATTTAATTAAAAAATTATAATACTAAATCTTTTTATTTTTTTAAACTAATACCCCAAATTATAAATATAAAAGTTATGTATTTTTTATACTATTATGTTTAACATTTTATGGATAAAACTAAGGAAAAGCAAATTGACTACAACTAAAATATTTAATTGAATAGCTTATATTTCAAGTATCGCTTTACTTATTTTTTTCATATTACTTTTAATGTTTTTACTA
>NZ_JALMUW010000197.1:0-503 GCF_023846195.1 Spiroplasma endosymbiont of Lariophagus distinguendus | reverse complement strand
GTCATTTATTTTAAACTTAAATTTTTTTCTTTTATAAACAGAAAAAACTAAAATAAACAAGAAAATTAATAACACAATAATTATAGACAATCCTATTATCACTCAATACTCTACTGATAATTCTGATCATTTAACTAGAAGATTCATTCTTTAAACCCTTTATTTTTTGCTAGTTTTAGCAAGCAAATATCGTTCTTTATCGGCATTAGCTAGCGATTGATATTTTTCTTTTTCAGTTATATCTAATTCAAGCCATTTTTCATAAATTTTTTTAACTAATTCTTGAGGTTTTAAATTTGGATATTTTACTTTAAATTCTGATCGTTGTTCTATAAGAAAAAAGAAATAAGCATTTATTGGTGGTTTAGGTGCATTAGGATTTTTTTATCTTTTTAGTTCTTTTAACTTTCTGATTTTTCTCTGCTTTTGACATATAAATAACCTCCTAAATTTTATTACTATAATTTTACAATATTTCTTCAATTAATAATTTTTAATATGCT
>NZ_JALMUW010000196.1:0-504 GCF_023846195.1 Spiroplasma endosymbiont of Lariophagus distinguendus | reverse complement strand
ATGAATATTTTGATGAAAAATTACAAAAATTAGTTCGTGTTTGTTTAGTTGATGAAAAAATGGAACTTCCAAAATATAAAAGAATTGGTGAAGATATCGAAGATACTATTATTGAAAATTTTGCTGATGGAAAAAGATATCGTGATATTTGTGCGATTTGTAAACAGGCAGGTATTAGTCTTAGTAGCGTTCATAGAGTTTTTAAAAATTTAAAAATAAATGAAGCAAATCCAGTAAAAGTAAAATTGGAAAAAAATCAACCTATTTTTGTAGCAATTGATGATGGACATCGAAAATTTTGAGATTTTAAACGTAAAGGTACAAAATACTCTATGAGATTAATAGTAACATATACAGATAATATTAATCATAAAGTACAAAATAAAAGAGTAAAAGCAATTATAAGAAAAACAAGAACTCCAATTGGAGTTAAAAAAACTGCTGAATTTGTTAAAGACCATTGTCAAAAATTTTATGAAAATATTGAACAAGCAAAAATTATTA
>NZ_JALMUW010000195.1:0-516 GCF_023846195.1 Spiroplasma endosymbiont of Lariophagus distinguendus | reverse complement strand
AAATTAGAAGAATTACAGGAATAATATTATGAATAAAGAATTTACTTATTTACATGAAATTAGTTATTGATTATTAAATAAAAGTGACTTTACACATAGTGAATATAATTTAAGTGGAAGTCGTTATTCAAGTAAAACATATAGTATTGCAGAAGAATTAGCAATATTAATTGCTATTTCAATTAAAGTTAATAAATCAATTGCTATATATTGTTTTAGAAAATTAAATAAAGATATTAATGAATTAACAAAAGAAATTGATGAAGCATTAATTAATATTGGTTTTGATTATAAAGATTTTAATTTAAAATATCCAAATAAACAAGCAGATTTTCGTTTTAAAGGTAGTAAATCATTTATTAGAGTTATGGGTGTATATAGTAATAGTAATGATAGAATACCACTTAAAGGGCTTTCTAGAAGTGAAATAAAAGGTTTTGATTTAGCAATTGAATGATGTGAAGAAGCAAATGAATTTAGTCAAGCAGAATTTCAAGCAATTACATTTGCATTAGG
>NZ_JALMUW010000194.1:0-521 GCF_023846195.1 Spiroplasma endosymbiont of Lariophagus distinguendus | reverse complement strand
CAATAATTCTGATATAAATGCACAAGATGAAGAAGGATTGACTATCTTACATTATGCAGTAGATAACGGAGATCTTGAAATGGTTAAATTTTTAATTGATTATAATTTTAATTTAAATGATGATATTTTATTAGTTGATGAATTGTTTAAAGTGTTAATTAAGAGATTTAAAAATGGTGCTAATGTTAATATTAAAAATATATATGGTGATACTCCTTTACATTATGCAGTAGATAATGGTTATTTTGAAATAGCTGAATTTTTACTTAAAAATGGTGCTAATATAAATGCACAAGATAATGAAGGATTTACTCCTTTATATTCTGCAATAGATAATAATGATTTTAAAATAGTTGAATTATTAATTAAAAATTATGTTAATGTACAAATTCAATTTAATAATGGTAATACTGCTTTAAATTATGCAAAAGAAAATAACAATCTACAAATTATTAATTTATTATACAAAAAATATAAGTTACCAACATTAAATAATAATAAGAGAAAATCTGTTAAAAATC
>NZ_JALMUW010000193.1:0-522 GCF_023846195.1 Spiroplasma endosymbiont of Lariophagus distinguendus | reverse complement strand
GTCTAATCTAGGTAATGAAACACCTGAAATAGTGTATGGTTTTTCATCTTGATATTTAAGAAGTGAACCGATGTTCTTTTTAACATCTTCTGCTTCTTTAGTACCAATTTTTAAAGCATGCTTTTTAGCTATGTATTCTTGAATTTTTTGTGTTAAATAGTCTCCAGCACAATGTGTTGTATATGAATATAGGATTGAATCGTTGCTAAGTACGGCAATATCAGTACTTCCCCCACCAATATCAACACACATAATTGCAGTTCCAAAAATATCTTGGCCTGAACCTAATGCTGCCATTTTAACTTCTTCTTGAACAAATCCACGAAGTGCTCCTAAACGATGAACTATATTTTCTAGTGCTTCTCTTTGTACTGAATTAATTTCACTTGGTGTTGCCATTAAAACAATTAAATTACGGTTTTTATCAGCTTGTTTTGAATCTTTAATTTCAAGTCTAAAATCTTGAAAAATTTTAGCAAGGATACGTTGTAAAGCATCTGGATCAGCAATATTACCATCACG
>NZ_JALMUW010000192.1:0-522 GCF_023846195.1 Spiroplasma endosymbiont of Lariophagus distinguendus | reverse complement strand
TAAAACATTAACATTAACATTATTTTTAATAAATAATTGTTTAATAACATGCAAATTTCTATTAAAATAAATTGCAAAATGTAAAGGAGTGTATAATTCTTCTTCTTGTATATTTGGATTTGCTCCATTTTCTATTAAAAATTTAGGTATTAATAAATTAGTATTTTCTTCTTTAAATACTCAATGTAAAGGTACCATTCCTACTTCATTTTGTATGTTGGGATTTGCTCCATTTTCAAGTAATAATTTTACAACTTTTGGATTATTAACTATAACTGCTCAATGTAAAGGTGTGTTTGCAACTATATTATATTCATTTATATTTTTATTGTTTAATGAAATAGCAAAATCAATAAAATAATTGAATTCTTTATTGTGTTTATCTTGAATATTTACATCAGCACCATTCTCAATTATTTTTTTAATTTCTTGTAAATTATCAGTTCCATTACTTATAATAACCAATCTTATTAATTCTTTGTCAATAACTCTCATTTTAAAATACTTCCTTATTTAAAAATA
>NZ_JALMUW010000191.1:0-523 GCF_023846195.1 Spiroplasma endosymbiont of Lariophagus distinguendus | reverse complement strand
ATGAAGTTATTAAAACTAATGTTGGTGGTAAAACTTTAATTTATAGAAATAATCCAGTTATAACTGATGATAATGATATTCCAAATAAAAAATATGTTGATGAAAAAATACCAAAGTTAACTGATTATTATAATAAAACTGAGATAGATAAAAAATTAGCGGATATAAAAATTATTAAATGAAAAGTAAATGGAAATAGAATTAATGAAAGAAAATGACATATTGTATCTGTCCCATTACATCAATATATTTATCGAGTTTTTGTAACATGACAAAGTGAAAATCCATTAGAAAGTTTTCAACAAGTTATATTTTTTAAAACACCAAGAGTAACAGGTAGCGGAACTTGAAGAATTGCTTCTGGTAAAATTGGTAATGATGATGTTACATTAAATATTAATTTTGATTATCCAGATTGAAGTTTAACTTTAAATGGTGGTAATGGTGGAGCAATTATTAGTTTTGAAGTATTAGAACAATCTGATGTTAATGTTTATCAAATTAATAGTAAAACATTAAATAT
>NZ_JALMUW010000190.1:0-526 GCF_023846195.1 Spiroplasma endosymbiont of Lariophagus distinguendus | reverse complement strand
GTATTATTGTCTTTAATTTTGTGATTTAATTTTTTCTTTTTTAAAAAATTAAATAATCCAAAACTAATTACATTTAAAAAAGTGTATTTTTTGATAGCTGATTTTTTATTTAAATTTAATTCTAATTCTTTATGTAGTGGTTCTATTTCTAAAACTATGTTTTTTATTTTTTCATCTAATTTTATAATTTCATTTTCAAAAATTTCAATTTCTTCTTGTAAATCTTTCTTTTTATCTTTCATCTAAACTTTCCTTTCAAAATAAAAACTCAATTACTTTAAAATTAAAGTAGTGAGTTAAAAACATGTATTAATTTTATATAAATAAATTATACAAAAAAAGTTCCTGTATAAAATAAGGAACTAAAAGTTTTAAAGGTTATTTGAAATTTGTGTTTATATTTAAATTTTATATTCATTTTTTAAAATTATTTTGTTCTATAAAAAATAAGAACAATTTAATTATAACACTTTTATTTTATATTTTAACACTTATTTATGTTCAATATTTGCATTAAAATTATACA
>NZ_JALMUW010000019.1:0-17115 GCF_023846195.1 Spiroplasma endosymbiont of Lariophagus distinguendus | reverse complement strand
CTAAGTGCCTAAGTGCCAAGGACTGGAAGATATTATATCAGACATTGGTTCAGGTATAGAAGATATTGGAAATGATATTGGTAAAGGATTAGAAGAAATTGGTAAAGGTATAGATGATATTGGTTCAGATATTAGTGGCATTTGAGAAGATATCTCAAAAGGATTTGAGGATTTTACAAAAGACGTAGGAAATTTTTTTGAAAAAGGTTGACAAGGGATAGAATCATTTTTTAGTGATTTATTTGAAGGATTAGACTTTTTACTTTATGCTGTACCAATAGTTATTGGAGGAGCAATTGCTGTTGCAATAAGTGTCAAGATTTATAAGGTAATAACTAAACTGCAAAAAGATAAACTAGTACGAATGAATCTTAAAGATGCGCAACGTCAAAGAAAACTTAATAAAAAAAATAGTCCATTATTAGGAACACTTAGTGATAAAATTGTAAAAAGTAAAGATAAAATTAAAAAAAGAGAAGATAAACTGCAAGAAGCAGAAAATAAGCTAAAAAATTTAAAAGCAAAAAATCAAAGATTAGAAGAAAAAGAACTTAATAAACAAGTTAAAATAGCTAAAAAGTTAAAAAAAATTAATAATTTTCAAAATGAAGTAAATGATAGTGAACCGTTAATTACTAGAAATAATTCTTCAACTTCATTTTCATTATAATATTTTTCTTATTTAAAAAAAGATTGCAATTGCAATCTTTTTTATTGTCAATAATATAATATTTTATTCATAATATTATTTTTATAAATTATATTAAGTTAGTTGTTAAAGAATGATAATTAATGACTGAATTTTGTAAAAAATGAAGTTTTATAAGTAAAAATATAGTTACTCTAACTTATCAATGTTATAATTTATCAATGGAATAACTAATATTAATTTATGAAAATTTAGATAGAAAGGTGCTATTGCCATTAATATGTTTTTTAAAAGTGTAAAATTCAAGAAGACAAATGATGATTTTGAAACAGATGATAACTCTGAATCAGAAGTTAATATAGAAGGAAAACAAGAAATAATTACACCTTTTAAACAGTATAAAAGTAAAGATAGTAAAAATCTTTTTGCTAAAAAAATGTTATTAAAAAGAAAGCAATCAAAATTAAATAGTAAGAAAAAATTTAGTGTTCATGATTGAGACATTGATAATACTAATTATGTTTTTATTGATTTTGAAATTGCAAATTCGAATAAAACAAGTGCTTGTCAATTAATTATGATAAAAGTAACACAGGGTAAAATTGTCAAAACTTATAGTTCGTTAATTAAACCACATCCCGAAGAATTTACTTTTTCTCATGTTCATGGAATTACAAGTGAAAGCGTATCTTTAATGTCAAATTTTAAAGAATTATGAGTAGACATTGTTACTTTTTTTACTGAAAATACTGTTGTTATTGCTCATCACGCTAACTTTAACATTAATATCTTAAGATCATTAATTAATCATTATGATTTAGAGTGCCCTAATTTTTTTTACATTTGTTCAGTTAAGTTATTTAGAAGAACATATGATTATCCTAATAACCGTTTAAGTGCTCTTGCTCATAGTAATCAAATTAAATTTGATCATCATGATCCATTGGCAGATGTTACCACTTTACATAAATTAATTAATATACATTTCAGTGAACATTACCATTTAAAAACTTTATGTAATAATCTTAATATTAAAATGGGGAGATTATTTGGTGATTCTTTATCTTAATTAATATAAGATGTATTTTTATATATAAAAATACTTTTTAAGTTTAAAGGTATAGTAAATAAAAATTTGCAAATTTAAAAATTAACATTATAATTATACTTATGTAGGGATATTAAGATAAATTATTTAAGTCAAATTGTATACAAAAGAGGTTACAGTTATGGAAAAAGAAATAGATGTTGCATATGTTTTATCACCATTGGATACAGTCACTAATGTTAATGACAAAAGTGTCTTTTCAATAAAAACACATCTTGTGCTAATAAATAAAATACTTAAAAGTAAGTAATTACTGGCTTTAAATTAGTATTAATGATTACTAGTTAAAACAGTTGCTATTTTTAAGTGCAGCACTAATTCTTTAAATAATATTTATATCTTGTATAAAATATAATCAATTATAATCGAGAAGATTATTAACTAAAATTCAATTTTTATTTAATAAAAGTCTAAAAAGTACATGAATATTTTGCTTGTTTATGATAACATTACTAAAGAAATTAAAAATAAAATTTCTTATTTTTGATGTTATTAATTTTGATATGTAATATTTTATGAAATGGAGGTGAAATCAATGAAATATGACTATGAAATTATTGTAATTGGTGCGGGTCATGCTGGTGTTGAAGCGGCATTATCTTCTGCACGAGCAGGTCATAAAATTGCTATTATTACTCTTGATAAAACTAAAATTGCATTAATGCCATGTAATCCTTCTATTGGTGGACCGGCCAAAGGAGTTGTGGTTCGTGAAATTGATGCACTTGGTGGCGAAATGGCTAAAGCAGCAGATGCTACTGCTTTGCAAATGAAACTATTAAATCATTCACGTGGTCCAGCAGTTTGAGCTATTCGTGCTCAATCTGATAAAATTGCTTATTCACAATATATGCAAAATGCAATAAATAAACAAGAAAATTTAACAATTTTAGAAGTTATGGTACAATCATTAATAATTGAAGAAAACACTGCTAAGGGTGTTATTTTAGAGAATGGTGAAAAAATTACAAGTGAAATTGTGATTTTAACTACTGGTACTTATATGACAGCTTTAACTTTACAAGGTCATAATAAGAAATCAGAAGGACCAGATGGTCAAAGAACAAGTAATGGTATTTCTGAGCAATTAAAAATTGTAGGCTTTAATATGATACGTTTAAAAACAGGAACACCACCTCGTATTAAAAAAAATAGTATTGATTTTGACAAAACTAATATTGAACTAGGTAGTGATTTACCTTTAGCATTTTCACATGAAACTAAAAATTTTTTACCATTAGCAAAACAGTTACCTTGTTATTTACTTTATACAAATGATAAAACTCATACCATTATTAATAATAATTTAGATAAATCACCAATGTATAATGGTGAAGCACAAGGTACTGGACCACGTTATTGTCCAAGTATTGAGGATAAAGTAGTACGTTTTGTTGATAAGCCTCGTCATCAAATTTTCTTAGAGCCAGAATCACTTGCTTTGGATTCAATTTATGTCCAAGGTTTTTCAACATCATTGCCAATTGATGTGCAAGATAAAATGTTGAGAACGTTACCTGGCTTAGAAAATTGTGAAGTATTAAAATGAGCATATGCTATTGAATATGATGCTTTTGAACCAACACAATTATGACCAACATTGGAAACTAAATTAATTAAAAACTTATTTAGTGCTGGTCAAATTAATGGTACTAGTGGTTATGAAGAAGCAGCGTGTCAAGGTTTAATAGCTGGAATTAATGCCCATTTAAAAATAAAAAAAGAAAAACCATTAATTTTAAAGCGTGATGAAGCATATATCGGAGTTTTAATTGATGATTTAGTAACAAAAGGAACAGTTGAACCTTATCGTTTATTAACTTCTTTAGCTGAACATCGTTTATTATTACGAAATGATAATGCTCAAACAAGATTAATTAAGTATGGTTATCAAGTTGGCTTAGTTAGTGAACAACGTTGATCGCAATTTAATATTCAACAAACATTAATGTCCAATATTGTTGAAAAATTAAAAACTATTAAAGTTAGTCCCAATTCAGAAGTTGCTAAGTATATTATTAATAATAATTTAGGTCCAATTCCCGATAATCATATTATTGCTTATGAATTATTAAAACGCCCAGGTGTCAAATTATCAATGTTTACTTCACAGTTACCTTTAATAAATGATTTACAATATCATGAATTAATGGAATTAGAAATTACAATTAAATATTCAGGGTATATTAATCAGCAACTAAAAATGGCGCAACAAACTAATAGTTTAGAAAAAAAACAAATTCCTAGTGATATTGATTATGATTTAGTAGAAAGTATTACTGGTGAAGCTAGAGAAAAATTAAAGCGCGTTAGACCATTAACAATTGGTCATGCTACAAGAATTTCTGGTGTTAGTCCTGCTGATATTCAAGTTTTATTATTTTTTTTAAAACGCAAATATCCAAATTTAAATATTTAATAAATTAGCGATCTTAATTAAAAGATCGCTAATTTTATATATTAAATATTTTACTTGTATTTTAAAGTTCAAAGAAGATTTTGATTTATGATGATCAAAAGAAATTAAACAGTAATAAAAATTGTAAATATGACACAAATTTAAGAGGTGATAAATTTATGAATAACGAAAAACAAAAAGAGTATAAGAAAAAATGATATCAACGCAATAAAGAAAAAATAAAAGAATATCAACAAAGACCTGAAGTGAAAGCAAAAAAGAAAGAATATGCTCAAAGACCTGAAGTGAAGGCAAGAAGGAGAAAATATGATCAAGAGTGATATCAAAAAAATAAAGAAAAAATGAAAGAATATGCTCAAAGGCCAGAAGTGAAGGCAAGAAAGCAAAAATATGAGCAAAAATCCGAGGTAAAAGCAAAAAGGAAAATATATAATCAAAAATGATATCAAAAAACTAAAAAAACAAAACAAGAATTACAATTTAATAATAATTATCAAAAAGAAGTAATGGTAAATGCAATCAACAAATTAGCTGATCAATATCCTCCTGCTGCACATTTTTTAAGTGAAAATCAAAAAATTTGAAAATCTTATTTATAAAATAAAAATAAATTAAAAAAATGAATTGATAAAAAATAAATCTAATTCTTTTTCATGTAAATCATATATAACAATTTTCTTTTCACTTAAAATAAAATTAAGTTGTGATATATAATTTTTATCAATTAATTTAATTAAAATACTATCAGTATCTTTATTATATTTAAATTGAAAATTATATAAACTTAAAAGTGATGATGCTACAAGATTATTGCTTGTTTTTAAAACAAAAATTTTACCAACCCCAAATTTATCAATTGGTCCAGTATAAATTAATTTACCATATTCAATAATAGTACAATTATCAATAATATCTTTTGTTTCATCAATCATATGAGTTGTTAATAAAATAGTTTTTCCTTCTTTTTTTAAATCTTGTAAAACAGAAGTAAAAAATTTTCTTGATTCTGAATCTAAATTAGCTCCTGGTTCATCTAAAATAACTAGGTTTGGATCATGTGCTAGGGCAACAATTAACATAATTCTATTTTTCATTCCTGAAGAAAATGAATTTAAAGATTTATTACGTGATTCTCATAAACCAAAATTTTTTAATAATCTTTCTAAATTTATTAGTAATTTACTTTCTGAAATTATTGTTGTTTTACCTAAAAATTTCAAAAAATTATAAGCACTTAATCCTTGAGGAAAATTTTCTATATTCAAAGAATAACCTAAACTATTTTTTGAAAAAGTTGTTCCCGCTTTATAGCCATTAATGGTAATTAATCCTTCGTAATTACTTTTTGGAATAGCACCAATAATTGATTTCAACAGTACTGATTTACCACTTCCTGAACGGCCAACTAAAGCATGAATAGTTCCTTCAAATACAGTAAAGCTAATATTATTCATGTGAAATTTCTTAAATTTTTTACTATAGTTTTGAACATTAATTAAAATTTTATTTTTATCATTTGTTGACATAAATACTCTCCTAACTAACTTATCCAATATTCTTTTTTAAGAAAAAACAAAATGATAAGAAAAATAAAACAATACACAACACACCGTAAAATAAACTAACAATCAAATTATTTTGTATGCTTGTAGTATTATTAACATCAATTTTATATTCGCTATTTAAATGAAAAGTAAAATCAGGATAACTAAATAAAGTATTTTTTTGAACATTAAAATCAATACTTGATAAAGCTAATGGTTTAAATCAAAAATTACCATAACATCCCATATAATTTGTTCACATTTGGTTTCAGTGCTCAATAAAATTAAAATAGTTAATCAAAGTATATAAATTCATATTATTTTTAAATGCAATAAAATTTTCATCATTTAAAACTTTTTCTGATTTAACTTGATAATAAATTCATATTTGATTATAAATGTAATCTTCCACAGTTCTTAATAAAATATAAATTGGATTAAAAAAAAGATTATCATATTTGTTACGTAATGGACTGCTAAATTTAACATAATATCCACCATCTTTAAAAGCTCTTGTTCAATCATCACTAGTTAATGTTTTTTTATTACTACCTTCCTCAACATAAGATTTAGCAAGATCATATTCTAACAAATCGGGTATTTTTGATTTTTGTAAATAACAAAAATTATTAATTTCAAATTCATTATTATAATCTTCATATAATTGTAATAAATCTTTTTGAGTATCTTTATTAGATTCTTGAATCTTTTGTTTTAATTCTTTTAAATTAATAAAGTATTTATTAAAAACTAAAACTATTTTAACTGTTTTGCCATTAAAATCATTATGTCCATTTCAAACATCAATTTTACCTTCCATTTCACCACTATTAAATGAACTATTTAAAAGAAATCCTTCTTTTTTATAAAAATCTTGTCTTTTACTAATAACTTCTTTTTTATTAATATCTTGTAATTCATCAATTGTTAAACTATTATAAAAATCAGCAATATCTTTAGTTAAATTAGGATAACGAATTAATCCCATTTTATAATATTTATTAAATAACATTGCTTCTTTAATTTGTTTAACCAAATAAGGTCCAACACCTTCTTTAAAAGAAATTGGTAAATTTTCTGTTTTATTTAATATCAAAGAAGAAGGTAAACCACCCAAAAGGAATAAACTACAAAAAATAACAAATATTAAAAAAACCTTTTCTGATGAAAAAAACGCTAACATAGCTACAGATCCATTAGTTACTAAAATTGAGAAAAAAAGTAAAAAAAGAAATAATTTTAAAATAATTAAAATATAAAATTTAATATATATTATTTTTAGAATTACCCCTATGATGCCTCCAAAAACTAATAAAGTAATAATATTAGATACTATAAAAAATAATGAAGATAAAAATAACACGAAATATTGTGAAAGGATAATTACTTTTCTTGAATATGGCCTTGTTAATATTAGAAGAAAAGAATTATCTTCAAATTGTGTACCAAATAACTTAATAGAATTCATTAAAGCAAAAATAAAAAGAAAAATGCTATATAAAATCATAATATAATATTGAAAAATAATGAAAAAAGTATTTGAACTTAATTTCAAAGTAAAAAAAACAATCGCTATTGTTAAAGATATAAATATTGATAAAATAAATAAAAAAACTGTAATAAAAGAATAATAAACCTTAATAAAAATAAACTCTAATAATTTACCTAAATTTGCTTTTTCAACCATACCTCTCTTAAATAACCTCTCAATGTATTAGTTTATAATATTTTTATTTAAAAAAACAATTTTATTAATTTAGAAACAACAATATATACTAGCAATTATATAATCAATATTAAGCATAATATGAAAAATTTCTTAGTAGAATTTTACTATGTTTTATATAATAAATCTTGTTTTAATAGTATTAAATACAGTAAATGTTAAATTTTAAAACTAGTTATTATTTTAAAAATAAAATAAGTAAAAACATAAAAAAACTTATAAAAAATCACTAAATATTATATTATTGGTGTTTATTATAAAACTTTAAAACATAATATAAAAAACAATTTTAGAATAATATAAAATGAAGTAAATATATTCAACAATTTAAATATGTCTTTAATTTATTAAATTAAAAACATATTTTATCCAACTTTGATTTTAATAATATTATGTTTTAAAACAAAAAATAATCATTTTTTATTACTAATTTCAATAATAGTTGTATTGAATATATTTAAATATATAAAAAGATTTATTTAAGGGGGTATAAATTATGAAAAAATTATTAAGTATTTTGGGGGCAATAATTTTAAGTACTACTGCTACTACAAATATTATTGCTTGTGGTGGAAATAATGATGAACCAATACCAGAAGAGCATGGTAAAGAACAAAGTGATACTGATTTATTAAAAATAGCAGAAGAAAAAATTAATAGTTTATTTGGTGAACTAATAAAAGACAAAAAAAATATTTTAAGACCAGATAACTTTGGTAGTTCTGGACAAGAACTATTAACTGAAATTAATAAAATTCTTGATAACCAAGAAATTACTAATCAAGATTTAACTAAACATTTTTATGACATAATTAAAGAAAACATTAGTAATTTTGGTGCTGAACTACGTAAGGATTCTAACTTAAAGTCATTATTTTCTGGTATTAATATTAATGAAATTTTAAAGTTAAATACTGATAAATCAAAAATTACTAAAGCTGAATTTAATGAATGAAAAAATAATAATGCTTTTGGGATGGATGATTATAATAAAGAAAAGTATCACATTGAATCTTGAAATCTTTTAAAATCAAGTTTAAAATTTGATTTAAAATGAAAGGATTTTGATGGTAATACATTAGATCGTGAATTAAGTATAGATTTTTTTGATATAAACTTTATTAATCAAAATGCTAATACTGAAGGTGTAATTGAAAAAGTAGCAAGCAAAATTGAAGATAATTTAAAAGATTATACTGTCGAAACTACTTTAGATTTAAAATGAAATATTTCAAAATGATGAAATAGTAATGAGTTAAAAGAAAACATTTTAGAAAAGATAAAAACAAAATTGGGAGCTAAATTTATTGCTCGTGATCAAACGAAATTTCATAATTATCAATTGCCAAATAATAATAATAATAATAATTGAAGTGTTACTAAAGAAAAACAAAATGATTTTCAAAGTATGGCACAAAAAGTATTTTTAAATCAATCAGGTTCTGATGTTAAATCAATTTTTACTAATAAAGCTAATTCATATGCACAAACCTTTGAAAACAAATTTGAAAATTGAAAATATAGAAGCAAAATTACTTCAGATCTAGATAAAGTAAGTTTGTTCGGAGAATTTGAAATTAATAGTTGAACATATCATAATTTAACATTAAACCCTATTAAAATTCCTGTTGTCATCCGCGATACTATGTCAACACAAAATCGAATTAATAGTACTGCTGATAAATTAGCCAAATTTTGTTCTAAAGATGGTATTTGAAACAATCGCCTTACTATCAGTAAGTTTGAAGGTAACTTTACAATGAAAATGAATAAAAATGATTTTAAAGCTTACGAAAATAATAATTTTAGTGATAGTTTAAGATATTTACAAGATAAAACTACTGATTTAGCAAAAAAGAATGGTTTTTTTCAAAATAATGATTCACTAGAATTAATTAATTGTCATGAATTAGGGCAAAAAGGTCTTAGATGACAAAACACGCAATTAAAATCTAAATTAAAAAATAATAAATATATTATAGATAATTTGTCTTTAGGTACCATTGATATTTGAATGTATTTTAATGGTTATGTTTTATCTTTAGCGTATTCTTTTGCTCCAACTTATGCGGTAATAGAAGGCGATGATAATAATGTTTGAAATTAATATATAATTTAAAAAAAATTATTAAACCTTAAAGATAGATAATACAAAAATTAGTAGTTTTTTAATTGAAAAATTACTAATTTTATATATTAAATATTTTTTTAAAATGAAATCTTTTTTGATTTTAATTTTTAAAATTTAGAATAGATTGCATTTATGATAAACAAAAATAAAAATCGTAAATATGTTCAAATTTAAGGGATGATAAATTATCAATAATAAGAATCAAAAAAATTGAAAATCTTATTTATAAAATAAAAATTATATAAAAAGTATTAACTATATTAACTATAATTAATATGTTGGTAACACAACACATTTATTAATTTTTTAAATTTAAAAACAATTAATTATCAAATAAAATTGACTAAGTAAAATAAAAGGAGTAGTAAGATTTATGAATAATTCAACAGAACAATCAAGAAATGAACCAACACATTTATTAGAAGAAAATATGACAAGCACAAGTACAAGTTGTTGACAAAAAGAATTTGGTTGTTGTTGTATTACAATGTTATCATCATCATTACTTTCAACAATGGGCTTCGGTGTTGGTGCAATATATGGTTTATTAAAAAACAATGATGCTAGTAATGTCAATAGTGTCGGTATAGGACTTTTCTTATTAGGAGCTATAACAGGACTTAGATGTGGAGTTGCAATTAATGACTGGTTAATAAAAAGAAATAATAATGAGCATCAAAATAATTTCAACAGTGGTTATGATAATGAGGGATTTTTACAGGAAGTTACTATAATAGATAAAGATGCTAGGCCATTAATAATTTCTTCAAATACAACAAAGACTAGTAAACTAGATAATGGTTTAATAAAGATTGAACAAACACTTCAAGTAGAAATTGAAAAGGATAATGAACAACAATTTCAAGATGGAATCAATGAATATTGTACAAATGAAATGGCAAGAAAAATAAACGATAAAGATTGCTCTTTAAAAAATAATATAGGTCAAAATCCTAATTTTAGACAAATTAAAGCAGAAATTCATAGTATTCCAACTAATTTAAATGATCAGCCATCAACAAGTACGGGCATATATCATTTATAAGTATTAACTATTTTAAAAGTAAGGTAGAAAGGGTCACCTCTAAGTTGCAATAATTATACTCTAGTGAAAAAGTAATTGAAACACTTTTTCTGGAGTATTTTTTATTTTTGTATGAAATCTTGTATTGTTATATTTTCAAATAGCATGATTCATATATAATAAAAATGTATTTTTATTTTTGAATTTTTGTCTTTTAAAATAAACAACTTTTAAAGTTTTAAATACAGTTTCTACAAGTGCATTTTGATATGAAGCATAGCCATCTGTCATGCTTTAATTGACACATTTTTTTCGCACAATTTCAATAATCATGAGTTCTTAAATTGTATTCCACGGGATCAAAGAATACTGTATTGTATAAATTATATTTATTAGTCATATCTTTTAAAGATTTTATAAGGTGTGACTTTTCTTGATTTTTAGATCAGTGATGATGTAAAATTTTTCGTGAATAAAAATCAACAAATGCTCACAAATACAATTTTTGATTATTAATTTTAAATTCACTAATATCTAAAGCAATTTTTTCTATTATTATTAAACTTTAAGCTTCAATGGTATTCATCAGCTTGTTTTAATAAATTAGGTATGTTATAAATTTATGTTGTGCTTTTAATTTTTTGATTTTTTTCCATAAGTTCCTGTTTATGAATTGTTTTTAAAACCTAACTTTTCATTGCTGGAAAAGTGATTTTTTTCTACCAATTTTTAAAATAGCTGCCATTCGCTTCTTATGACCATATTTTGTTGACAAATCATAATCTTTATCACTACTATAGATTAAATTTATTGTTTGACTAGCAACTATCATCAAACTTGTTTTCATTCGGACATCCATGAATACTTCACTTACGATAATCCTTCATTAGAAATTTGTAATAAATTTAATAGAAAAGATTTTTTAAACTTTTTCAATATAGATTTAACAATTTTATAACATTCACAAAGATAAGGTTTAAAGGAAATGGTTTATTTTTTGCGGGTCAGGTTTTGCTTGTGGTTTTTTTCTGTAATTTTGACTGCGGTAGATAAGACTTTTCCAAAATTTCAATTTTAGTTTGTAGTAAAAATAATTCTTTTTCAACTCGTTTTTCATAATTTTTTAATGATTCTTTTGGTCTTTCTTAAAATCTCTACTCACAGTATTTACTTCTCTGTTTTTAATTTAGTTCTTTGAAACTAAACTTTTTTCACCTTGCAAGTATCATTTTTGAATTCAAATATAAATTATTTTTCTACTGATTTTATTTTCTTTGCTTAATGTTGTAGCAGATTTACCAGCAAAATATTGTTCTATGATTTTTAATTTTAGTTCCTTATTATATCTTGTCATAAAAAGAGTCTCCTTACTAAGTTAAAACATTGTTTTTTGCAACTTAGGGGTGACCCTTTCTAATGTTTAGTAATCTGTGTAACTTACAAAAATAACTATGTTTAATTAGTTCTAGTAAATATAATTAATTTTCTAGGAAGAGTGAGTTACAGATGGCTAAAAAGCAAAATATTAATAACAATGATCCAATATCACAAGCAGTAGATTTATTATTAGAACCTGTTTGGAATCTTTTATAAAATAACGTAAAATGACTATATATTTTAAGATAAGGGGTATATATGCATAAAAATTATCCAAGTCATGTTACTAAAGAACAATTTGAGAACATAAGATCAATTTTAGAAAATAGCAAAAAGAAAACAAAACCAAGAAATTTAGATTTATATGAAGTATTTTGTGCAGTTTTATATGTATTAAAAGTGGATGTCAATGGGAAGAATGCTACTAAAATTTTCCAAAATGACAAACTGTATATTATTATTTTCAAATTTGAAGTAAAATAGTGATAAAGAACCTAGCACTTGACAAGTAATTTTAAAAAAAATTGCTAGAAAAGTTCGTATCAATGGTAGAAAAGAACAAAACTAGTTTTTGTATAATTGATTCACAAAGTGTTAAGAACACAGATACTGCTAAAAATAAAGGTTATGATGTTGGTAAAAAATTTCAGGAATAAAGTCATATTGCTGCTGATTCTCTAAGGCTTACCACATGTAATTACATAACTACAGCAGAAAACAGGATCAAAATAAAGTATAATAATGATTGAAAATGAAAAAGAAAATTTATCTAAAGTTCAAAAAATACTAGTAGATGCTGGTTATACTGGTGAAAAATTTGCTTTTAAAATCAAAACAATCATAAATGCAAATGTTGAAGTTATCAAACGTAATGAATTACATTCTTTTGTATTATTGCCAAAAAGATGAGTTGTAGAACGAAGTTTTGCATGATTAGAAAAATGCAGAAGATTATGAAAAAATTGTGAAAGAAAATTAAATACTAGCTTACAAATGGTTGTTCTTTCCTTTATTTCAATTTTATTAAAAAGATCCTAAACAGGTTCTTAGAAAATACTGAAGATTTAACAACAGTTTTTAAAGAGGGAGGATTATATAAAGAATTAACAAAACGTTTAGTTGAAAAAATGTTGAATTCTGAGATGCAAAATTATTTAGGATATGATAAGAATCAACATAGTAATAGTGACAATGCTCGTAATGGTATAAGTTCAAAAAAATTAATAACCCAACAAGGTAAAATTGAAATTGATGTACCAAGAGATCGTAATAGTAATTTTAATCCTGTAATAGTTGCAAAAAGACAAAGAAGATTTGATGGTTTTGATCAACAAGTTCTTTTTCTTTATATGCAAAAGGTATGACATTATCAGATATTAGGAATGCAATTACAAGAGTTATCATGGTGCTGATAGTGAAAGTGTTATTAGTCAAATTGGCTTCGATGATGTTATTGATGACGTCAAAGCATGGCAAAATCAACCATTAGATAGTGTTTATCCGATTGTTTATGGATGGGTGGCACTTGGCACTTGGCACTTAGCCCTTTTTACTAGACCATTAATTTAAAAAACCTGAATGTATTCGAAAAACAATTGTGTTATATAATTAACACTAATTTTGACATGAAAGGATTTTTATTAATGGATAAAATTAAACAAATAGAATTATTTATTAGAAAATTAAATATTAATCAAAAAATTAAAATTATTGATCAATAAGCAATCATCATCTGATTAGACATCTTCAATATCTTCAATTAAATTAGATCAACATATTACTTTTAAAAAAAACAAACAAAACCTATTAAAAAAAGAAATAACCACCTTGATCATTGTAACCATAAATATCAAAAATTACAAAAATTTTTAATTGAATTTCATTCTTACAAGAAAAGGTAGAATTTATGGATATTTACGAATTTTTTTCATTAAAGAATGATTAAACAAGAAAAAACATTCACTTAAATATAGAATTATCAATAAAAATGTAAATGCGAAAATTATGAAAGATCACAACATTCCAAGGTTTAAACAAAACTAAAAATAATAATAGTAAAATAAAAAGACTGCACATAAAATGAATACCTACAATGGATAAAGTCAACAAAATTATAAAATCACAACTTCTTCTAATCAAATTTGACTAATGGATACTAAACAAATCAATACTAAAGAAGGCTGATTATACCTTTTGGTACTATTGATTTTTATTCAAATAATGTTGTTATTATAATAATGTTCTAATAAATCATATAAAGATTTAATAAAACCTGCTCTTGAAAAATAACACAAATAATTTTCTTTAAACAAATCAAAAGCGTTATTTCTTACATTCAGATAATGCTGTTGAATTTTATTGCCAAGACATATCCAGAATTGAATTATTGACAAACAAATAATCTTAAGCAAAAAGCAATCTGATAGATATTGGCGGTAATGGGCTTATCAGAAAACTGATTCTCACATTTATCTCAAGAATGATTACCCAAAGGTTCAAACCAATATTTAACAATCAATGAAGCTATAAATGATGTAAATCAATATGTTATGTTTTATAATTATGAAAGAATACATTCTAAATTTCTAAAACCACCAATTTTACAAATTAAAATTTAGAAAAAAAGTATGAAAGTGGTCCAGTAATTAGGGCCAACCACCATTACCAAACAACTATGGTCAAAGAACAATCCTTCATTTTCAAAAATATAAATTATGTGCTTTAAAATATCCAAGACCTTATCAACAAATTAAAAGTAAACCTTTGTAAATAATATTAATTAAAATTAGTGTTAAACTTAATTAGTAGGATAAAATATTAGTCTATTAATTTAGAAAGGTAATTATTATGGGCAAAATTATTGCAATTGCTAATCAAAAAGGTGGAGTTGGAAAAACAACTACTGCTACTAATCTTGCTGCAGGTTTAGGTATAAAAAATAAAAAAGTGTTACTTATTGATTTGGATCCACAAGGTAGTGCTACTATTTCAATGGGTTTTGCTGCTGATAAAGTTGAACAAGATATATATGATGTTTTAGTACATGATGTTCCATTGGAAAAAGTAATTAAAACTGAAGTTTGTCAAGGAGTAGATTTATTACCATCAACCATTTCTTTGGCGGGAGCCGAAATATTTTTATTAGAGCAATCTCGTAATAAAAGAAATATTTTATTAGAAAAATTAGAACCCGTAAAGGAAGTATATGATTTTATTATTATTGACTGTCCACCTAGTTTAGGATTAGTTAATCGTAATGCTTTAGCTTCAGCTAATTCAGTTATTATTCCATTGCAAGCTGAGTTTTATGCATTAGGTGGTTTGGTACAATTATTATCTACTATTCGTTTAGTACAACAATTATTTAATCCCAATTTAGAAATTGAAGGGATTTTATTAACTATGGTTAATATTAGAACAACTTCTTCTGTTGAAGTTATCAAAGAAATTCAAAAAAATTTTAGAGAAAAAGTTTATAAAAATTATATTCCAAGAAATGTAACTCTAAGTGAAGCACCAAGTCATGGTAAAAATATTTTTAGTTATCGGCCACGTTGCAGTGGTGCTATTGCTTATCAAAGTTTAGTGAATGAGGTGTTAAATAATGTCTAATGATAAAAAAAATCGTATTTCTGCTAAAGGCTTAGCATCAATTTTTGGTGAAGGTTTAAATGATTTGATAACTAACATTGAAAGTTCACCAGAAATTGCTAAAACTTTTTCACAAACTATTTCTCTTGCTAAAATTATTCCTAATCCATATCAACCGCGTGTAGTATTTAATGAACAAGAAATTAAAGAACTAAGTGATTCAATTAAAATTCATGGTTTAATTCAACCAATTATTGTTAAAAAAACGATAACAGATGGTGTTTTTCAATTAGTTGCTGGTGAACGTAGAACTAAAGCTGCAAAATTAGCAGGTCTAACAGAGATCTCTGCAGTAACTATTGAAGTAACAGATCAACAATTAATGGAATTTGCTTTGATTGAAAATATTCAACGTGTTGATTTGAATGCTTTTGAAGAAGCACAGGCATATCAAACTTTAATTAGTAAAATGAAATGAACTCAAGAACAACTCTCACAAAAAGTTAATAAATCACGTAGTCACATTGCTAATACTTTACGAATTTTACAATTGCCAGTAGAGATTTTACAAATGCTTCAACGCAATGAATTAACAATGGGTCATGTTAAACCGTTATTAAGTTTAGGCACTAATCTTAATTTAATGGTAACTATTGCTAAAAGGGCATATAGTGAACAATGGAGTGTTCGTAAGGTTGAAGATGTTATTAAGATGCAACAATTAAGTTTAAATCAAAAACAAAATGTTAATAAAAAGTCAGATCTTCATTTAGTAGCATTAGAAAATACTTTATCAAGAACTTTAGATACTAAAGTAAAAATCAATAAAAAACAACTAATCATCAATTATAGTAATCACAAAGAATTAAATCGAATTTTAGAATTTTTAAAATTAATATAAATTTAAAATGAGTATAAATGTTTTAAAACATTTATACTCATTTTTTATCTTGTAAATTTATTTTATGATATTTCTCTAAAAGGAAATATTAATCCTGAATTAGTATAGATAATTAAGTTTGTAATAAAAACAAATAAGATAGACAAACCAATTGCAATTTTACTTATACCTAGTATGATTAATAACTTTTTTGATATATCATGAGGATAAGTTAAAAGTTTCTTTTCCATATTTTCCTCCTAAAAGTTATATTTATTTTTAAGCCTTACTTATTTATAATTATATACTATTGTAAAAGTTTTTATCATTATATTTGATGTTATAATGTTATTTAAAATAATTTATTTTAACATTGAAAGGAAAATTAAATATGCCAGAAAAAGATAAGAATACGTTATTTAAACGTATTATTTTTAGAAAATATAAAGATGAAATTGATTGAGTAAAAATGATTAATTGTTTGTTTAAAAAAAGAAAAATTTTTGAAGAAGATGTAGCAATTTTAACCGAGTTATTTAATGAAAAAAATAATGATTGATTAAAAAAGTTTAATATTTCTGAGGAAGATGCAGTAATTTTAACTAAATTATTTAATCAAAAAATTAATAATTGATTAGAAAAAGAACAAATTTCTGAAGACAATGT
>NZ_JALMUW010000189.1:0-527 GCF_023846195.1 Spiroplasma endosymbiont of Lariophagus distinguendus | reverse complement strand
ACTATAACATACTATGGTAAAAAGTATTTTTCTTATAAAAATAATAAAGTTCAATATATACAACCCAGAACTGACGTAATTGTACTTAAATCGTTTATTAATGAGTTATATCTTAGTTATAATAATCAAATATATCAACTAAAAGAAATACCACTAAAGCCAATTATCAAAGAAGATTTGATAAAAACTAAAAAAGTTTATATACCAAATAAAGACCATCCTTGAAGATATGGTTATTAATAATACATAATTAAAATTAGGCAAAAAATAGAATTCTATAAGAGATTTTATTTTTTGAATACTAAATCATATAAATTTTTAAATCATTTGTATATGAGCAAATTTGGTGTCTTAAAATTAATTTTAAATATATAAAGATATTACAATTGTAATATCTCGTTTTTAAATTTGTGGCAAGCTTGGTTTATATCCGCTTGTTGAAGATTGAACTTGTAAATCTGTTGAATTTATTTCTTGTTTATCAAATATGAATTCAGATAATTTTGTTTTTTTAAAATTAGTTAATT
>NZ_JALMUW010000188.1:0-528 GCF_023846195.1 Spiroplasma endosymbiont of Lariophagus distinguendus | reverse complement strand
AATCATCGTATTTAATAATTTATCATCAATATTTGATTTGCCAATTAATTCAAGCATTACATCATGAAATTTTGCTTTTTTTACCTTATTAACAAAATAATATTTAATGTTATTTGTTAATGACCCACCAAAACTATTAATTGAATTGATAGCTTCTTGATATGGTTTAGTCATAACATCAATGCCTTGATATGAATACAAATGCGGTTCAATTGGAACAATAATAGAATCACAAGCTAATAACATACTTGTAAGCAATTTATCTGCTTTTGGTGATGTATCAAAAAAAATATAGTCAAATATTTCACTTAGTACCCCTTGCATTTTTTGAATATTTTTCATAAATATTGTTACTCCAAAAGAATTTTTATCTAATTCAGATAAAACTTTATTGGCAAGTTCTGTTCAAGATGGAACAAGTACAACATTTAAATTATCTGTTTGAATAAATGTATTTAATAACTCTTCTGTTGTTGAATCTGATTTAAATCATTTTTCAATTTTATTACTATCAATATAATTTGTTAT
>NZ_JALMUW010000187.1:0-531 GCF_023846195.1 Spiroplasma endosymbiont of Lariophagus distinguendus | reverse complement strand
TTTATTAAATTATAAACAAAAAAACAAAGTTAAAAGAATACTTTCTTCAAATGATTTTAGTCAAATCATAGGAACGAAAAAAGAATTAAAAATAAAACTAAGAAAATATTTTAAAGAAATATTTATTAGAGATGTTGATATAAATTTATTTAAAAAATTTCTAAAATCAGAAAGTGGAGTTAATAAAAAACCAACAAAAATTGCCTGAAATTTTTTTATAATTTTGACAAGTTCAATATTAGTAAATAAATCCGAAGGAAGAGTTTCTGAAGCAATTAAAAGTATTAAAAATACTTTTGATGAAAGTAAACAAATATTATTAACTTCCGATAACAATAACTTAGTAACAGATGTAATTTTTAAAATTATTAATTTAAAAATCAGACCAATCTTAATTGCTAGTAGATCACTAACAAAAATAGACACTAATGGTAATTTCATCATTAATGATGAAAATTTAAGCAAAAAAGAAATCGAAGATTTTTGAAAACAAATTGATAAAGTTAGAAAAGATTTAATAGAAAACAAATA
>NZ_JALMUW010000186.1:0-531 GCF_023846195.1 Spiroplasma endosymbiont of Lariophagus distinguendus | reverse complement strand
TTAATGGATAGAAAGGGACAACAAGAACAATAAACTGATGTATTTCTATTTTTTGTTACTTTTATTATATCATAAAATACATGAATATTTAAAAATATAATTTTAAAATTACATTTAAACAACACAAAAATTCTAATTTTAAAATTAGTTTTTAAAAATATTAAGTTTTAATTTATTAAGTACTATTCATGTAACTTCTAGAATTTAAATAATTTGCTTTTGCTATTAACATATTATTTAATGTTTGATAATTATATATTTTTGCTCCATTAGTTAAAGATTTTAAAAAATGATATACATCACTTTCTGCAGAACATCCAATATTTCATGAAGCATTTTGATTTACAATACCATGAGCATTATTTTTAAAATAATTATATACTTTTTCATTAACATTAGGTTTTAAAAATGAAAGTAATTGATTACAATCACCACTTGCAAAAGTAGTTGTTCCATCAATATATTTAGTTCAATCATGAGATTCTTTTTTCTTACCTTTAACTCCAACAAAAGATTTTCATAAATAACTAT
>NZ_JALMUW010000185.1:0-552 GCF_023846195.1 Spiroplasma endosymbiont of Lariophagus distinguendus | reverse complement strand
TTTAAGATTGTGGGGAAATATTATTTTGTTTTATTTATATCTTCAATGACACTTATTAAATCTTGTTTATCTTTAGAATTAAGAGTTATTTCTTTTCATGCTCTACCTTTATTTTCAATTTTTAAGGAGATATTGTCTTTTTCATATTCTGCAATAAAATATCTTTGTTTAAATAATTTATATTTTTTATTTTTAATATTACTATCCTGATTAGATAATAATACCTCATTTAAATCGGGCATATAAAATCATCCTTTATGAATTAAATGATTATTTTTTTTAAAATTAATTTTTATTCATTCATTATATTTAGTTTTTCATTTTACTTTTAAATTATCATTGCTATAAATTACGGATAATGTTTTTTTTCCATTCATCTATTTCCTTTCTTTTTGATATTAAAAACATTATAGCAAATATTATCTAGCATTTAATACTATTTTATAAATTTTTGCATTACCATTACTAATATATTTTATTCCATAAGCATTTTCAGTACCAGTTCTTCTATATTCTCCTTGAATTTTACCTTGATTAATAAAAATATTAATT
>NZ_JALMUW010000184.1:0-552 GCF_023846195.1 Spiroplasma endosymbiont of Lariophagus distinguendus | reverse complement strand
TCTAATAGATCTTTTGTAACGTTAGATTATATTGTTCCTGATTTGAATATAAGAGATAAACAAGTTCCTACTTACTCTTATCAACATCATCAAGAAATTTTATTTGGAAAAAATGATATTTTAAATGATAATGAATTTAAAAATTTACCTGCTGTAAATGATTTTATTAATATTTTAAATGAACAAGTTAAATTTAAAGCAAGTGAAGAATCAAATAATGCTTTTAAAAAGTTAGAAAATAATAATGATAATTTTAAAGATTTTGAAGATTTTAAAAAACAATTTAATGATCATCATCTTTTATTTGATGGCAAAATTGATTTTGAATCATTTATTAAAACAATTAGTAATTATCATATAAATGCAAATATTGATGAATTAAAAACAGGAATATGTCGGTTTTATAATATTTTAGCTCAATTATATGGAAAAAATAATGTTTTTAAAATGTTAGAAAAAATTGAATTAGATCAAAAGTTGTGAGAACAATCTAAAAATAAATATGTCAGGAGAAGCACATTTTGGTTCTTGTAATGATAATATGTGTAATAC
>NZ_JALMUW010000183.1:0-555 GCF_023846195.1 Spiroplasma endosymbiont of Lariophagus distinguendus | reverse complement strand
ATTGTTAAACAATTATAATTAATTATTTTGATAAATCTGTACTTTATTAAAGTAATTAATTATTACATAACTAAATAAAGATTATTAAAGGCTATAGTGCAGATATAACTAATAGTAATTTTTAGTGTGTTCTTTTAAAGAAAAGAGAAAGAAAAAGTTTTTTCTCCCCCACACCCCCTCTTTTTCAAAAAGAAAGAGAAAAGAATTTTTCTCTTTTTAAGACTTCTTTTAAATAAGACTTAAATTAAAGAAAGGATTATATTTTATGTTTAAAGAAAATATTAAAAAAGATTTATCAAAAGAAGAAATTACTAATTTACTTTTAGATTTTGATAAAGATAATATTTTTCAACAAAATTTAGAAGAAAAAGAAATACAAGAATTATTAGAAAAAACTAAAATTAATTTTACTTCTATTTTTTTATCAAAAATAGCAATTATTAATGAAACTAGTAAAGCAAGTTTTATTAAATTATTAAATGAAAATAATTCTAATGTTATTGGTGTATGAATTGATAAAAGATTTATTCATAAAAGTAAAGAAAAAAATGAAAT
>NZ_JALMUW010000182.1:0-557 GCF_023846195.1 Spiroplasma endosymbiont of Lariophagus distinguendus | reverse complement strand
CAACCAATTAATAAACTATCTGCTTCATCATGATTTGATATTGTTATATTTCAACCTTGATTAATTATTAATTCATTTGCTAATTTAATTGATATTTCTTTAGTTCATTTAATTAAAAAATTATCATCTATATTAAAATTTAATCTATATCAACTTTGTCATTGTTTAGGCAATATTCCATGTTTTTCTGGAATATAATATTGATATAATAAACTAAATATATGTCCTCTTAATGCTTGCATTTTTTCTGAACTACGAGCATTTAATTTATTATTAAATCCACGTTCTATAATTACATTAAAATCTTCCACTCAATATCTATATTTAGAGCATTTATAATGAGCATCATCTTCACTTGCTTTTAAAGTTAAAGGTTCAATAATTTTTTCTATAAAATCATAATGTTGATATTTATTAAAATCATAATTTAAAATTAAAATCGGAATAGCAGAAGTTATTTCACATTCTTTATCAATTAAAACATTACATTCTTCATTTCAAGATTTATTATGTTTACAACAAGGTTTTCATAAAGTAAATCCAGTATTTTTAATACT
>NZ_JALMUW010000181.1:0-557 GCF_023846195.1 Spiroplasma endosymbiont of Lariophagus distinguendus | reverse complement strand
TTAAAATTTTATAAAGGTATTTATAATTAATTATTAAATTAAATAATAAAAAAAGCACAATTGTGCATTTAATTTATGGTGGAGATGGCGGGGATCGAACCCGCGTCCAAAAGTTAACTGACTAACTGTATCTACAGTTTAGTATAATTTAGAAAAATCACTATTTAATAATAAATTATACGAAATTATGAATAGCTAGTTAATGGAAATTCGAAAAAATTTATTAACATCATTTTTTCTAGTTTATCCTATGATACGTTACTAATAATGATAAACTTGCTATTAGTAACGGTAGTATTTACTTCTTAAGTAATTAAGCAGGTAAAACTGCTTGATTTCCTAAACCAAATCCAAAGTTGTTTAACTTTGTTGTGAATCAGTTAGGTACTACGGTTTTAGTTTGTTTTCCGGTTATGAAACCTCGTAGTATTATGGTCTACCAAACCACTGCCACAATTAGTTGTTCACTCCTGTCGAAACCAGAACATCCCCGCTAATATTATACATTACTTTCTACTATAAAGCAATTTTTGGTTTTCTTAAAAATCACTAATAAT
>NZ_JALMUW010000180.1:0-558 GCF_023846195.1 Spiroplasma endosymbiont of Lariophagus distinguendus | reverse complement strand
TTAAGAGGTCAAGTTAATGGTTATATTATCAATAATTTAAAATTTAAAAATTTAAGAAATTTAAACGCTTTAATGTATTTTATTTATAATTCTATGAATGAAATACCCTTATCAATAAGGGAAACAGTTAAAATTCAATTAAATACTATACCAGTATTTGGTAGTTTCTTTAATGGATTTACCGGCGGAATGAATATAGGTTTTAAAAAAGTTTCAAATTTATTAATACCAAGGTTTGATATTGTTAATTTTTTTATAAGTGCTGAATTATATAAATTTTATACTAACGTTATTTATTCAAGTGCAAAAGAAAAAAATATTATGCCTTATGATGTTTTTAGAAATGGTACACCCGATGAATTACCAGCAATTTTAGGAACATCTAGTCATATGACAAGTTTTACATTTAATTTGACTGATAACATTAAACTTTCAACTTATGATATTGATAATAATAATATTGTTGATAGTAAATATATGAATCTAGTTAATATATCACAAATTAATCCAAATAATAATCAACAAATCTATTTATTACCACCAGTAGAAGATTTTGAT
>NZ_JALMUW010000018.1:0-17995 GCF_023846195.1 Spiroplasma endosymbiont of Lariophagus distinguendus | reverse complement strand
CTTGGTTTAGGAACAATTGGATTAGCAAATTATAGTAAATGAACAAAGAATAATATTACTCCAATTATTCCAACAACACCAATGCCAATAACTACTACAACTACAACAGAAGGTCCACCATGATTACTATTAAATAAACAAGAAAATCAGTCATTAATGGATTGAGATATCGGTATTAGCATTAACTAAAGCAATTTGAAAAGTTGCATGATTTAATTTAAAAGTATCAATACTATCATCTTGTTTATAATATGACATATTTTCCAATCATAATCCTAAATGTGTTTTATAATAATTATATTCTTTTTCAAAACTATTTTTTTCAATTGGTAATTCATTTAATTCTTGAAAATTAGTATTTTGACTAATATCATTTAAATATTGATTTTCTACATATTGATCAGAAAATTGAATGCTTAAAAAAGTTATAATCATAATCATAACTAAAAAGCCTAACCCTAAAACTTGAATAATATTTTTTCTTTGTTCACGCAAATAATTAAAAAATATTTTTACCATATTCCACTAACCTCAGTTGATACTTCAAATTAATTTTATCAATTTAAAAATATTTTTTAAAATTAAAACATTTTAATGTGTAATTTTTTATTTAATAGCAGCAAACCAGATTATATATTATTTAGTTAATGTCATTAATTGTTTATTATTAACGTTTAACTTTCAAGTAATAATGTATGAGACTAAATAAATTAAAATATTTATACTAATCATCAATGCAAAATATCATCAACGAAAAACAATAGGAAATGCGATTTTTGCAAAAGTTGCTAATAAATTAGAAAGTACCATTACTAAAGAAGGAACAATAAAAACAGCAACCAAACTACTCATTACCAATGCCGGTATTATTACCAGAAAGAAATTATAAGAAACTTCTAATGCAGTATAACCTAAACTTCATAAAATATTAATTAATATTAAATTATCACGAACACTAATATTAGTAACAATAACAATAATCATTAATGATAATATAACACTAAAAATACCAAAAAATGAAATGATTATTTGTAAACTATATTGATTATTCTTCATAATACTACGTAAATTACTAATATCATACACTGATGATAATGAAGTACTAATACCTTTACTTTCCAAATATCCTGAGTGTGAAATTTGTGCTAAATCAATATTATAATCATTTTTATTACTAATAATTGGTAAGTAATGTTTAAACTCATTATCAGTAAATTTGCTTAATTTACTATTAGCAAAATTATTTTCTAATAAATCACTTTTACTACCAAACAAAATATCATTAAGCCAAAGTTTAGGCATTACTATTATTTTTGGATCTAATTTATTAATATAATCATAAGCAATACCAATTATATATTTTATTTGATTATCTAATCCTTTATACCTATAAATAACACTATTATTAAGTTGTTCTCCACCATTATAAACATTGACAACCGAAGGTAAAACAGAAGTAGCCATTGGAATAAATTGAACAGCACTACTATCTGGATTTTTAATTCCTAATTTTTGAATTAAATGATTACGAATATTAATAAATTGTTTATCTTGCCAATTATTAGAAACTTCCATATCAGCTAAATTTAATTTACTAAAAGTAGAGAAATCACTTATACTAAAATTTAGAGATAAAAAATCACTTAAACTATCATCAATACCATAAGCAGTTCTTGGTGCACTTCAATTTTTAAAAGATTCTTTTGATAAGGTTTGTGTATCATTATCAAAAACAGCACCACGCTGATTAGGAAGTAACAAACTAGCCTTATCAAGTTCTAATTGTGTGTATGGTACTTCATACTGTTCATCATAAGGAATTAAACCAAAACTTATCAATAAATCAGTATTGCTTTTACCATTATTATTGGTTAAATAATTAAATAATATTTTATTTTTTTCTAAGAAATCCTTAACTATGGGTGGAATCTTTGATGGATTAGCAGCAATTCACTGTTTTATTTTTAATAATTCACTACCCATAATATAACGATTTTGAACATTAATCATAATTGATTTATTAGGATTAAGAGGATCAAATCGTTTAATTGCAGCTAATAAATATGGATATAATGAAATTTTGCTTTTAATATTATCAACACTATTAAATTGATACATTAATTTATTTTCGTTATTAATAAAGTTAGTTTTAATATTATCATCAAATTGATAACCATTTTGATAATTAAAATTAGTTCCCGCAAATTGTGAACCTAACATATTATTAACTAAACCACTAGCAGCAAGCGCAAAGAATACTAATGTTGCAGCAAAAATACTAGTAAAACACATAATTAATGTTTTACCAAAACTACGTAGTGAAGTAGTAACGGCCAACTTATTACGATAACTAAATCTACCAATCACATATCTTGCAATAAAAGTAAAAGTTGAACTAATATTTATTTTATATTTTTGTTTTGAAATATTATTAGTAATTAAATCTAAGGGTTTACTTCTTAATAAGAATAATACCATTAAAAAACTAATGAAAGTTAAACTAATGATTGGAATAACAAGTAATAAAATAGCGGTAACAATATTAAAGTACCAACCATAACTAATTAAGGCAACAGTACTAATATTAGTAATATAAATTAAATAATGCGCAACTGGAATAGAAATTAAAACACCAATAATAGAAAAAATAATTAAAGGAGCAATAATTGAAATTACTAATGATATACTTAACTGTCAACTTTTATATCCTGTTGCTTTTAAAATTCCAATTAATTTTTTATTACGATCAATCATTTTAAAAGTAATAATAAAAATAATAATAGTAGTCACAATAAAAATCAAAATTAAAAATAAACTAGAAATCTCTTCAATAACATTAATTCTATTATTAATGGAACTAAAAGATCATTCTTGCATACTAGTATAAAATCTAAGATTATTGATACTTAAAGGAGAAACTATTTTATTATAATCAATACCATTATTATAATATTTTGTACTTGCTATATCAGTAGGTGTTTTATAAGTTGCATGAAGATAATTATAAATTCATTCATTGTTTATTTGTGAATCAATATTTTTAGACAAATCAGGATTAATACCTAAAAAAAAATCATCAATATTACTGCTAAATGCCTTTAAATCAGATTCAACTTTGCGCATCGTATTACCATTAGTAAAAGCGACAGTATTATTTTTTAAATCAAGTGAATTACCAAAATAACGACCAACAAATGCTGCTAATGAGCTTGTAGCATAACCACGAATAATAAACGTTTGTCCAGCAATTACATAATTTTGACCAATATGTAAATTATTTAGTTCAGCAAAATGTTTGTAAATTAAAATTTCATTATCTTGTAATGGTTTTTCTGTTAAACTTGGGCCACCATCTTTGACAATAATTGCTTTATTAACAATATATTCGGGTCCTGTTTCAATAAAAGCAAAATTTTTACTAGTAATTAATAAATCACGGACCATAACAGCATGTTGTCATTCAATATCTTTATATAACATTCCCATTGACATTATTTCATATAACTTAGCTTCATTTTTAATATCTATTTCACTATAGTTTCGATTAGCATATGACAATTGTCCCTTAAAATTATCGTTATAAAACTGTAAAGCAGCTTCACTAGTAATCATAAAATTTGTTGCATTTTCTGGATGTAATGGATCATATAGATATTGATTTAGAATATTAGCATATTGTTCTATCGTTGCTTTATGAGTATCATAAGATGGATAATTAATAGGAATATTAATTTTAAAATCAATATAATTATGGCTAGTATCATTAAAAAGACTATCACCAATAGCAAAATATTCTTTACTATTAGCGTCCCCACCATAAAAAGTAAAACGATATATATCAGGTCTAGTAGCATCTGGTATTGTTAACTGAAAAGTAGCTTTTGCCATCTTTTCTTTATCAATAGTATTATCTTTTTGATAATAATTAATATTATTTAAATAAGAACCAGCTTTATCTTTTTCATTATATTTTCCATCAAAATTAACATATTCGATTGGTGAAAAAAATGTATATTGATTAAATTCATTATGAGCAATATCGTTAACATATTGTTCAAATAAATAATTATTAGAAAAATTTAATGATAAAAAGGCAATAATCATAATCATTACTAAAAAACCTAAACCAAACATTTGTAATAAATTGTTTTTTTGTTCACGAATATAATTACGTAATAATTTAAACATGTTTATCGCTTCTTATGATCACTTATTAATAAATTAGATTTTGACAGTTTTGCTAAAGCTGACTTTGCTGCTTCTTGCTCAGCTTTCTTTTTATTTGTTCCTACTCCTTTCCCCATTAGTATTTTATTATCTAAATACACATGAACAATAAAATAAGTAATATTATCTTTTTTAATTTGTTCCATAGTTTTATAATTAATAGGATCTCTTTTTTCTGCCTGTACTAATTCTTGTAATTTAGTTTTATAATCAATAATTGTTTCTAACTGATTAGTTTTAATTAATTCAAATAAGGTTAAGTCTAAGATTTTTTTCACTGCACTATTTCCTAAATCAAGATATACTGCAGCAAGAAATGATTCAAAAACATCTGATAAAATGCTTTCGCGTTGTTGTCCACCTGTATTTTTTTCACCATTTCCCAAAAATAAATAATCTTGTAATCCTAGAGCAATTGCCACTGCTGCCAATGTTTCTTGTCTAACTGCTTTACTACGTAAACTTGTTAATTGTCCCTCATCTTTATTTGGAAATAAGTGTCAAATGTAAGTTGAAATATTTTCCCCTAAAATCGAATCACCCAAAAATTCTAATCGCTCATATGAATAATCTAAATTATGTTCGTTTGAAAAAGAACGATGAGTAAATGCTTCACGATAATTACGATTAGATTTAATTTTTTCTAAAATACTCGATTTTAAAATATGTTCAATATTAATCATATTTTTCTCCTTAATACTTATTTATAAATTATAATTCTTGAATTTGTTTAGCTATTTTATTAGTAACATCTTGCTCAATAGCACGAATTAAAAGTTTTAAAGTACTATAATAAGATTTTTTATCACTAGATCCATGTGCTTTAAAAGCAATGCCATTAATACCTATTAATTGAGCACCACCTGTATTCTTATAATCAAAAGTCTTTTTAATATTTTTAAAAATACCAATTGACATTAAACCTAAAAATTTAGTTCATAAATTTTTTTTATAACCATTTTTAATTAATGTAAATAATAATGATGCCATGCCTTCAACTGATTTTAAAACAATATTACCTGAATAACCATCACAAATAATAATATCAACATCACCACTTAAAACATTTCGTGGTTCAATATTACCGTGAAAATTTAAAAAACTTAACTTTTCACTTTTTTGTGTTAATTGTTTTAGTTTAGCATATGTTGCTTTAGTTACTTCTGGACCTTTGCTTTCTTCAATACCAATATTTAGTAAACCAATTTTAGGACGTGAAATATTTTGAATAGTTTGACAATAAATATGACCCATTAATGCAAAATTAATTAATTCATCAACAGTGTTTTCAATATTTGCTCCAACATCCAATAATACTACTTGTCGATCTTTTATTAAAGTAGGCATAATTGGCATGAATGCCGGACGTTTAATGCCTTTGATTTCGCCTAATAAAAAATGACAAGCACCAAGATAGGCAGCAGTTGAACCAGAAGTTAGAATCCCATCTGCTTTTTTATTTTTAACTAACTGAATGGCTTGATTCATAGAAGAATCAGTCATTCTAATACCAGCGAGTGGACCATCATTCATAGTTATTACTTGGGTTGTTGCTAGTATTGTTATTCTTGATGATAATGGCTTATTTTTTAATAAAATCTGCAAGTTTCCATTAATTTGTTTTTCATCACCAACTAAACAAATTTCAACGTTTTTGAATTCTTTAATAACTTCTAACGCTGCAGCAATAGCGGGCAAACTACCATGGTCTGAACCCATTACATCAAAAGCAATTTTCATAGTTCCTCCTAAAAACAAAAAATAATTTAAGAAACCTTAAATAATATTATATTATAATTATTGATAGTTTAATTATACGTTAATTTTTTTAATTCCTTAAGATTAACAATCCAACTAATACTGCATTTATTTATTTATTTTTAAATATGAATATTTCATTATTTGCTAGTAAAAAGTTAAAAAACAATTTATCTCTAATTATTTTGATATTGATTTTCTAAATAATTGTTTTTATTTACACCAGTTTTTTTTAAAGACCAAAACCCTTTTATTTATTTTATTAATAAAAAAACTTTAAAAGCAAAAAACTAATATAAATATAAAAATATCTTATCATAATTTTACTAAAATCAAAAATAATCAAAGAATTAAAAAAATATTAAATTGATTATTATTCATAAAAATAAAAATAAAGTTAATTAAAAATAATTTTTATTGTATTTTATTTTAAAAACTTTAGAATTTAGTTACTTCTTATTATATATCTAAGAACCTGTTTAGGATCTTTTTAATAAAATTGAAATAAAGGAAAGAACAACCATTTGTAAGCTAGTATTTAATTTTCTTTCACAATTTTTTCATAATCTTCTGCATTTTTCTAATCATGCAAAACTTCGTTCTACAACTCATCTTTTTGGCAATAATACAAAAGAATGTAATTCATTACGTTTGATAACTTCAACATTTGCATTTATGATTGTTTTGATTTTAAAAGCAAATTTTTCACCAGTATAACCAGCATCTACTAGTATTTTTTGAACTTTAGATAAATTTTCTTTTTCATTTTCAATCATTATTATAGCACTGTTACGATCTGTTTTTTCTGCTGTGGTTATGTAAATTGCATGTGGTAAGCCTTGAGAATCAACAGCAATATGACGCTTTATTCCTGAAATTTTTTTACCAGCATCATAACCTTTATTTTTAGCAGTATCTGTGTTCTTAACACTTTGTGAATCAATTATACAAAAACTAGTTTGTTCTTTTCTACCATTATTGATACGAACTTTTCTAACTAATTTTTTTTAAAATTACTTGTCAAGTGCTAGGTTCTTTATCACTATTTTTACTTCAAATTTGAAAATAATAATATACAGTTTGTCATTTTGGAAAATTTTTTGGTAACATTCTTCATTGACATCCACTTTTTAATACATATAAAACTGCACAAAATACTTCATATAAATCTAAATTTCTTGGTTTTGTTTTCTTTTTGCTATTTTCTAAAATTGATCTTATGTTCTCAAATTGTTCTTTAGTAACATGACTTGGATAATTTTTATGCATATATACCCCTTATCTTAAAATATATAGTCATTTTACGTTATTTTATAAAAGATTCCAAACAGGTTCTAAGAAGGTATTGGGAAAAAATTAATAACACAACTAAAAACTTTACTTATAAACAGTAATTTTTTGGATATGATTTTAAAATACTTATAAATTGTTATAGTAAAACTAATTCAAAAAAATTAATACTACTGCTTTTGAGGATCTTGTAATATGATCCTTTTTAAAATATATAACTACTGTTATTAATAACAAATTAATATATTAAATAAAACTTTTATAATTAAAAAGGAGTAAAAATGAGAAATTTAAAAAAAATAAAATTAACAAAAAATAACAATCGGTTTGGTGGAAAAACAAAGAAATGAAAAAATAATAAAGGAGAATGAGAATATAAAACTGAAATTAGAAATAAATCTAATGAACTTGATTCACTTATTTATGAATCCTATATGACAATTTATGACAAAAACAAAAATGATTTTAAATATCGGACTTCTCCCCACATGTACTTGTGGAGGAAACAATGAAATTGAATGAGTTCAACAATACTTTTCAAACAGAACAAGATTGTTTGAAATATATAGTAAGTTTGAAGGAAAATAAATGTATCAGGTGTTATTGAACAAATTTGAATACTTCTGATTTAAGAAGAATAAGATGTTTGAAATGTCATCAAACATTTAGTATTCTTCATGGCACCATTTTTTACAAGTCACAAATACCTTTGAAATCTTGGTTTTATCTCATCTTTAGATGAATAAACACCAAACATGGAATTCCATCAACTGATGTTGCAAAAGAATTGGGGGTAACTTTGAAAACTGCTTGAAGAATGGGTCATAAAATCAGAACTTGTATTGCCAAACAAGAATCACAATTTATTGTTGAGGGCATAGTGCAAATGGATGAAATGTATCTTTCACATATGGGTTTTAAAAAACAAGGAAGATCCTTGGTGAATAAAACCTTGATTGTTGGTATTTATGAAAAAACAACCAATAAATTAATTGTGAAAGTATTGAAAAATGCAAAAAGTAAAAATCTTTTGCAGTTTGCAAGAAACCACATTTCTTCAAAGTGTCATGTACATACTGATTTTTGAAAAGGATATTGCGATTTTAAATCGGTTTTCACTAAGCATGAAACAGTCAATCATCAAGATAGCTATGTTTCAAAAACTGGTGTAAATACCAACCAAATTGAATCAGTTTGAAAACATATAAGAAGAACATTTAAAACACATATCAAAGTTGCAAAACATCATGTTCATTTATATGCAAAAGAAGCTGCATATAAATTCAATAAGATACCTAGTTTTGAAATTGTAATGCTATGTTTGATTTAAAAATGTGGGGAGAAGTCCGTAGATAGGCTTTTCTCAGCATTTATGTGATAAAATTTAAAAATAGTACATAAAGGGAGAAAAGCCTTAAATATTGAACGAAAAGAACTGCCTTTCCAAATAGTCAAATTATTTTTGAAATATTTTTAATTAAAAATAATAAATTATATAAACACGTTAAAAAATATGAAAACATTGACAAATTATCAGATGACCTAAAGAATAATAAACTTTTAGATTCCTCTCCTATCAAAGTTAAAGGAGGCGAAAAATCAAATCTAAAATATTATTATTATTTAGAAAACGTTACTATAAATTCTATTAATAATATAGATATGTTTATAAAAAATATTACCTCATTTAATCAAGAATTAAGTATTAATATTAATTATGATAATTTATTAAAGTTATATCAGTATTTAACATATATGCAAAAACTTATTGATATTCCTACTTCGTCTAGCAATATTTCAATAAGTGCCAAAATTAAAAAAACATTACCTAATTTATTGTTAGGATTACTACTAGTTTATATTGCATTTACTGGAAAAAATGCACAAAGAATAATTTCTACATATATTTTTGATGAGCAAGAATATACATCAGAAGATTATCTTTATGGAATATTTCAAAATAAACAAAACTATTTCACAACATTCATTGATACTATTTTAACGACATTTTTTACCTCAGCAATTGCTGATTGATCAAGAAATACAATTTTAAATATAATCCAAAGTCAAAAAAGTAATTCAATAAATGATTTTAAAATTAAAAAAATTCCTATTGAACCATTTAAAAAATATAAGCATGAATTTTTAACCCTTTTATATGAAGAAAATGAAGTAAAATTAAAAAATAATATGACACGAATAAAACATATTAATAATTTAATAAAAAAACTTAATAATCTTCCAAAACCGACAGATTTTGAATATCATCCAAATTTTAAAAAAGAAGTTGAAAAAATTAGTGACTTTAATTGTTTAAAGAAGCCTATTGATAATACTATAATAAAAGAACTAACATCTTCGGCAAACAAAGTGATTGATAATTTAAATAAACGGACTTCTCCCCACATGTACTTGTGGAGGAAACAATGAAATTGAATGAGTTCAACAATACTTTTCAAACAGAACAAGATTGTTTGAAATATATAGTAAGTTTGAAGGAAAATAAATGTATCAGGTGTTATTGAACAAATTTGAATACTTCTGATTTAAGAAGAATAAGATGTTTGAAATGTCATCAAACATTTAGTATTCTTCATGGCACCATTTTTTACAAGTCACAAATACCTTTGAAATCTTGGTTTTATCTCATCTTTAGATGAATAAACACCAAACATGGAATTCCATCAACTGATGTTGCAAAAGAATTGGGGGTAACTTTGAAAACTGCTTGAAGAATGGGTCATAAAATCAGAACTTGTATTGCCAAACAAGAATCACAATTTATTGTTGAGGGCATAGTGCAAATGGATGAAATGTATCTTTCACATATGGGTTTTAAAAAACAAGGAAGATCCTTGGTGAATAAAACCTTGATTGTTGGTATTTATGAAAAAACAACCAATAAATTAATTGTGAAAGTATTGAAAAATGCAAAAAGTAAAAATCTTTTGCAGTTTGCAAGAAACCACATTTCTTCAAAGTGTCATGTACATACTGATTTTTGAAAAGGATATTGCGATTTTAAATCGGTTTTCACTAAGCATGAAACAGTCAATCATCAAGATAGCTATGTTTCAAAAACTGGTGTAAATACCAACCAAATTGAATCAGTTTGAAAACATATAAGAAGAACATTTAAAACACATATCAAAGTTGCAAAACATCATGTTCATTTATATGCAAAAGAAGCTGCATATAAATTCAATAAGATACCTAGTTTTGAAATTGTAATGCTATGTTTGATTTAAAAATGTGGGGAGAAGTCCGTAGATAGGCTTTTCTCAGCATTTATGTGATAAAATTTAAAAATAGTACATAAAGGGAGAAAAGCCTAAATAAATTAAAAAAATCAAATTTAGATACTTTAGAATGAAAAGAAAGAATAAATTATTCATTATTTGATTTATTTTTAGAATCAATAACATGACTAATGGCACATTCTATAATGACAGGTGCAATAGCAAATGCTATACAAGAAAACTTTAAAATAAGTGATTGAATTAAATATTTTACTAAACCAAATATTATATTAGCAAATACAATCACTTATTTTTCTATACGACCAGTTAATTCCATATTTAAATGAGGATTAGAAACATTAAAAATTAAAACTAATATTTGTCCTCAAATAATTTCAAACTGAATTACAAAACAATCAAATTATGGAAAATTTTCAATGGCAATATTTTTATTTTTTTTGAATGCTGTTTTTACTAATATTACTAAAACAGCAACAACACTACTTACTAAATATGAAGTTACAAAATCTCATGTTCTACTTGAATTAAAATTAAAAAAATGAGAAACATGATTATTTTTTTTCTTAGCAACAGGTTCTCAAATGTTTTCTCTTTCTATTTCAAATTTTTATAAAATCTTTAATTTTGAAACTTTAATAAAAAAAAATTAGATATTTTCATAAACCAAACATAAGTTTACTAGAAGAAAAATTAATTGAAATAGAAAACAATAGTAATATTCCAATTTTTAATAAATCAGAAGTAATAAAAATACAAGACAGCATAAATGAAGCAAATAAGACTTATAAAGTAATATATTCAAATACAAAAAAAATTGATCCAAAGTTAATAAATACCATTGATTATGATTCAGATCAATTTCCATTATTAAACAAAAAAATGATTTTATTTGCTTAATTCATAATATAACTTAAAAATATATTTTTTTTAAAAAATATTTATACTAATTTATGGATATTTTTAAAAAAAAGAAAAAAATAATCCAAAGTTTAACATTAGAAAAGAGGAACTTTTTATTATGGATAAAGATAAGGAAATTGAAAAGTTAAGAAAACAAGATGCAGAAAATAAAAAACAATTTGAAGAAGAAAGATTAAAAAAAAGAATTGCAGAAGAAAAAAACAATATAAAAAAGATAAAAATTTATAGACATAATACATTTTTATTATAGTTACAATATAAAAAATATTTTTTTATAAAATTAATATATTATTAAAATTAAAAAAATATTAAGTATAATAAATTTATGAAATATTTAGGCATTGATTTAGGTAGTAAAACATTAGGGCTTGCTCGTGGTGAAGGAAAAATTGCTTTTTCTTGAAAAACTATTCGTTTCCCAGAGCATGATTTTAATAATGCTATTATCCAACTCCAAAATGCTATTAAAGAATATGATGCTGATATTCTTGTTTTTGGTTACCCTTTAAACATGGATAGCACAGTCGGCCCCAGCGCAAAAATTGTTTTAAATTTTATTGATAAATTTAAATTAACACAAAATAATGATAAACTAAATATTGTTTTACAAGATGAAAGAAGAACTACCTATTCTTCGCAGCAAATATTAATTAAATCTAATGTTTCTTCAAATAAAAGAAAACAAGTTAAAGATCAATTGGCTGCTGCTATTATTTTACAATCATACTTTGATAAAATAACTCAATCTTAAATTTTAGGAGATAAATGTGAAATATAAAAAAATTAATTTAATCGCTATCGCTGGCGGCAGTGCTTCAGGAAAAACAACAGTAGCAGAAAAAATTGCTGAAGCTTGTAATAAAAAAAATGTCATTTTTGTACAAATGGATAATTATTATCATGACCTTAGTAACTTAAAAGTTGAAGAAAGAAAAAAAACTAATTTTGATCATCCTAATGCTATTGATATGAAATTATTAATTCATGATTTAGAACAATTATTACTTGGCAATGCTATTGAAGAGCCTATTTATGATTTTAAAATCAATAGTCGCAGTAAAAACACTGAGATTATTGGTCCAGGTGATGTTATCATTCTGGATGGTATTTTTGCTTTAGAAAATCCTATTATTCGTGAATTATCTACTATCAAAATTTTTGTTGATACTGATAGTGATACTAGACTACTAAGAAGAATTAAACGAGATGTTAGTTTTAGAAATCGTACTCTTGACAGTGTTTTACAACAATATGCATTAACTGTTAAACCTATGCATGATGCTTTTGTTGAACCAACTAAACGTTATGCTGATATTATTATTCCTTTTGATTTTCATAATACTGTAGCTATTGATATTATTGCTACTAAAATTAAAGCAATTATTAAATAATTGCTTTAAGCTTTAATTTTTAAAATAACAATAAAATGCATCTTAAAGATGGATTTTTAAATTGTTTTTTATTATTTTTTTAAGTTAACAAGAAGATTATCAACTTAAATAATCAATTTTATTTTCATTTAAAAGAGATAAAATATTAAATTTCTGTATTTGCATTATTTGCTCATAAACACTATTTTTTATTTCATATTTTTTTTCTATACTATCAATATTTAAAACTTCAATTACTGTATTTCCATTTTCATGTGTTACTAAACCAAGTTCATTATTTAAATTAAATAATGTTTGAACATTAATTGATAAATCTAATACATAATTTACTTTATTACTATCTAAATCACTATAATATAATTTTGCTTTTTTACTTGCTAAATTTAAACTATAAAAATATATTTTACTATTTATTTCTGTTATTAATACTGTATCGTTAATGTTAAAAAAATCATCTCCAATTATTGGTTTGGCTTCAGATTGACCTTTTTTTATAATTAACACACTATAACTTATAGGTTTATTTATAGATTTATAAATAGCAAGATAAATGTTTTCATTTTTATCAATAAATATAGAATTAACCATTAGATTGTTTGGTAAATTTATTTTTTCAGCAATTTCAGTATTAATATTATATTTATAAAAACCATCAAAAGTTGTTACATAAATATTATTTTTTAAATAAGTAATATCAGTTACCATACCCGAAACTAAGAACCTGTTTAAAATCTTTTTAATAAAACTGAAATAAAGGCAAAGACAACCATTTGTAAATAGTATTTACTTTTTCTTTCACAATTTTTTCATAATCTTCTGTATTTTTTCTAATCAAGCAGCATTCGTTCTACAATTCATCTTTTTGGTAATACTACAAAAGTATGTGGTCATTACGTTTTCTTCAACATTTGCATTTATGATTGTTTGATTTCAAACAAATTACACCACCAGTATAACCAGCATCTACTATTATTTTTTGAACTGCAGAAAGATTTTCTTTTTCATTTTCAATCATTATTATAGCACTATTACGATCTGTTTTTTCTGCTGTGGTTATGTAAATTGCATGTGGTAAGCCTTGAGAATCAACAACAATATGACGCTTTATTCCTGAAATCTTTTTACCAGCATCATAACCTTTATTTTCAGTAGTATCTGTATTTTTAACACTTTGCGAATCAATTATACAAAAACTGGTTTGTTCTTTGCGATTATTGTTGATTCGAACTTTTTTAACTAATTTTTTTTAAAATTAATTGCAATATACTAGGTTCTTTACCATTATTTTTACTTCAAATTTGAAAATAATAATATACAGTTTATCATTTGGAAAAATTTTTTTGGTAGCATTCTTCATTGACAACCACTTTTAATACATATGAAATTACAAATAACTATGCTCAAATCTAAACTTGCGGTTTTGTTTTCTTTTGCTATTTCTAAAATTGATCTTATGTTCTCAAATTGTTCTTTGGTGACATGACTTGGATAATTTTTATGCATATATACCCCTTATCTTAAAATATATAATCATTTTACATTATTTTATAAAAGATTCTTTAACAGGTTCAATAGCATAGTTTTAAATTTATTTTATTATTAAGAATTATTACTCCACCAGCGAAGTTAAATAAATATTGCCTTTTTAATATCAATTATCGTATGAAAAAGAACCTACTTTGGTCTTTATTTCTCAATAAATTTATTATCTCTGGTACTTATATTATATTTTCAAATTTTTGAACATCTAGAATAAAGTAGACACAGGGTGCTTAACCTTTGTGTTAAAAATGCTTTAAGGAAGGTGTTCATTTTTGTGGCTAAATGATTATCAAAAGAAAAGTTAAAAATAATAAAAATAAGTAAAAACAAAACAATTGATAAAACACATTAGAGTATGGTATTGGTCGATCATCAATAAAAGAATGAATTAAAGCATATAAATTATTAGGTGAAAGGTTTTAGGAAATAGCGAAAGTAAATTCGTGCTAAAAAACCAAAAAAAAAAAACAGGTCGACCCAAATCTTTAAATTTAATGACATGACAAAACAAATTATTGAATATATTGAGGCAATGAATGATATAAAAGAGTATTTGAAAAATCGACAAAGAAGAAATATTTTTGTGATTTTCTCCTTGAAGAAAAATATCAGATTAGTTATTTATGTTGATTGCTAAATGTTTCAAAATCAGGATATTATAGTGAATTAAGAATGGAATGAATGAATTTAATAAATGAGATACATTTTGGCTAATATAATTAAAAATATTTTTATGAATTTCAAGAAATTTATGGTTATAAATATTAACTTTATGAATTAATAAAATTTATAATTTAAATTAAAATTTCATGTTGTATATAGATATATGAAATATGGGTTTAAAAGTAAGTTCGCATAAAGAAATTTGATTAGAACTAAATCGGAAGTTTAAGATATGATAATTTATTAAAGGCTGTGATTTTTCAACCACTGATTTAAATCAAAAAATTAGGTACTGATATAACTTATTTATTAACTAATGGTAAAACATATTATTTATCAATTATTAAGATTTTCATATAATAAAATATTAGATTATAAAATAAAACCAAGTTTAGATATGACATTTGTTGTCCAAAATATTATTCAAGCTTGAGTTAATGCTCAAAAACCTAATTCATGAATTTTGCAATCAGATCAAGGATTTCACTATACAAATCCTTCATATAAAACTTTATGTGATGAATTAAAAATAAAAATTTCAATGTCTAGAAGAGGTAATTCTTGTGATAATGGTGCTACTGAATCTTGATTTGGAACAATGAAAACAGAATTTTTATATCAAATTCCAAGAAAAAATAGAACTATTGAATGAATACAAGACAACTTACCTAAATATATTTACTTTATAATAACCACCATCGACCTCAAATCAAATTAGGAATGAGTCAATCGAATATCGATTAGCTCATTCCAAATTAACAAATAATTACTTCATACCTATAAATTTAACACTTACAAATACTATTTTATAAAATTTAATAAAAGGTTACTTTTATTGTCCACTTTTCTTGACAAGGTGTGGTTGTAATTATGGACCACTCTTTTTTCTAAATTTTAATTTGTAAAATTGGTGGTTTTAGAAATTTAGAATGTATTCTTTCATAATTATAAAACATAACATATTGATTTACATCATTTATGAAGCAGGTAATCATTCTTGAGATAAATGTGAGAATCAGTTTTCTGATAGAACATTACCGCCAATATCCTTAAGGTTGCTTTTTGCTTAAGATTATTTGTTTGTCAATAGTTCAGTTGGATATGTCTTGGCAATAAATTCAACAGCATTATCTGAATGTAAAATAACGCTTTTGATTTGTTTTAAAGAAAATTGTTGTATTATTTTTCAAAACGTTTTATTAAATCTTTTATATGATTTATTAGAAACAGTATTATAACTAACAACATTATTTGAATAAAAATAATTACCAAAAGGTATAATCAGCCTTCTTTAGTATTGTTGTTTAGTATCCATTGATCAAATTTGATTAGAAGAAGTTGTGATTTTATAATTTTTTGACTTTATCCGTGTGGTATTCATTTATGTGCAGTCTTTTATTTTACTATTATTATTTTGGTTGTTTTAAACCTTGGATGTTGTGATCTTTCATAATTTTCGCATTGTTTTATTGATAATTCTATATTTAAGTGAATGTTTTTTCTTGTTTTTAATCATTCTTTTAAATGCTGAAAAAAATTCACGTAAATATCCATAGAATTCTACCTTTTCTTGTAGAATGAAATTCAATTAAAAAATTTATAATTTTAGTATTTATAGTTACAATGATGGTGATTCTTCTTTTTTTAATAGGTTTTTGTTTGTTTAAAAAGTAATATGTTGATCTGTTTAATTGAAGATATTGAAGATGTCTAATCGAATATTGATTCTTGCAATGATCAATAATTTTAATTTTTGATTAATATTTAATTTTCTAATAAATAATTCTATTTATTTTTAATTTTATCCATTGTAAATCCTTTCATGTCAAAATTAGTGTTAATTATATAACACAATTGTTTTTCGAATACATTCAGGTTTTTTAAATTAATGGTCTAGTAAAAAGGGCTAAGTGCCTAAGTGCCCAAGTTCATTAGTTGTCGTTGCAGCAGCAACAACAACAATAGCTGTTGTCGCTACAAAAAGCACAAAATCAGAAGCAAAAAAAGAATTAAGTTCTATCATTACTAAGTTAGAAGTTGACGGTAACAAATTTAATACTGAAGAAACAGTTCTTAATGAAATTATTCGTTTAAATGAAGAAATAACATCTGAACATGTTGAAATTAAAAACTTTATTACTGCATCAGAAATTAAAAATGGTTCAGCAGAACTACATGCTAAAGCTGACAGTAAATATACAGGACAAGTTAACATTACAATTACTGCAAAAGACAAAATTGCTTTAGACAGTAAAATTACTAACAAAGAAGTTGATGGTAACAAATTTAATACTGAAAAAGCAGTTCTTGATGAAATCATTAAACAAAATAAAGATGTAACTGCTAATGATGTTGAAATTAAAAACTTCAAAGCAGCATCTGAAGGAACTGCTGGTTCAGCAGAACTACATGCTAAAGCTGACAGTAAATATGCAGGAAAAGTTAACATTATAATTACAAAAATTGATACTGAAGAAGAAAAATTAGAAAAAATTATTAAAAAAATAAAAACAGCCGCTGATAAAGAAAGATATGGCAAGGAATATGTTAAGGCATACAAAGAGTATTTTGCATTTCTTCAAAAATCTATCGAAGCAAAATTTAAAATAGATCCTTGAATTATAGATGTAAAACCTACAGAAACAAATAAAAAAGAAATTTTTACAAAATTGGAAAATTATGTCAGACAAATTAGAATATCACATTATAAAATTGGATTAATGGAACAAGGAATTTATTTTCGTTTTAAACCAGAACAAATGATAATTACTGATAATCAAGAATTAAAACTTAATAATGTGGGAGGAAATTTACATAATTATGATGATGAAAACAAACATTTACCAAATTCTTTTTTTAATATAAATGCAACTATTAAATACCAAGTAAAATAAATTTAAAAATATACTAAAAATAACCAAATATTTGGTTATTTTTTAGGTA
>NZ_JALMUW010000179.1:0-558 GCF_023846195.1 Spiroplasma endosymbiont of Lariophagus distinguendus | reverse complement strand
GTCAAAATCTTCTACTGGTGGTAATAAATATATTTGCTGACTATTATTTGGGTTATTTTGCGATATATTAACTAGGTTCATATATTTAGTATCAACAATATTATTATTATCAATATCATAAGTTGAAAGTTTAATGTTATCCGTTAAATTAAATGTAAAACTTGTCATATGACTTGTTGTGCCTAAAATTGCTGGTATTTCATCAGGTGTACCATTTCTAAATACATCATAAGGAATTATATTTTTTTCAGTTTGTTTTGAATATAATACTGTACTATAAAATTTATATAATTCGGCACTCATTAAAAAGTTAACTATATTAAATTTTGGTATTAATAAATTTGAAACTTTTTTAAATCCTATATTCATTCCACCAGTAAATCCACTAAAAAAACTACCAAATACTGGTATAGTATTTAATTGAATTTTAACTGTTTCTCTTATTGATAAAGGAATTTCATTCATAGAATTATAAATAAAATACATTAGAGCATTTAAATTTCTTAAATTTTTAAATTTTAAATTATTAATAATATAACCATTAACTTGACCTCTTAT
>NZ_JALMUW010000178.1:0-569 GCF_023846195.1 Spiroplasma endosymbiont of Lariophagus distinguendus | reverse complement strand
TTAATTAATTGATATAAAGCAAAGACCAAGTTAATTAAAATAATTGTTGGAATAAGGATTAAACATAAATATTTGAAACCTTTATTTCATTTAACTCATGAATATTGATTATTAAATTCTTTTAAACTATCATAACATTTTCAAATAAGGATAACACCAATTAATTCACAAATACCAATAATCATTTGTCAAATACCAGTAACTCATATTGCAAGTCCATCAATTAAAGGACTACTATTATTAAAGCAGAATATTAAACCAAGCATAAAACTACTAATAATCATTATTAATAATGCTTGATAACGTTTAATGCTATAACAACTAATTAGAGGATTAACAACGGCTTCAGCTATTGCTATTAATGAAGATATACCAGCAAAAAATACTGATAAAAAGAAAAGGAAAGATAGGGTGTGACTTAAAAATGGAAGATGTGTTTGCTCAGTAATGATTGCAAAAACTTGTGGAAAAACTTGAAAAATTAAAGTTGGACCCGAAATAAATACTTCATCAATAGTTTTATGCTGATTATATGCAATTGCACCGATTCCTCCAAAAACAGTACATGT
>NZ_JALMUW010000177.1:0-576 GCF_023846195.1 Spiroplasma endosymbiont of Lariophagus distinguendus | reverse complement strand
TTCTATAAGTCACAATTGTTTTAAAAACATTAATTTTAAAACATTATTATTAAACAATTATTGCGATTCAAAAGCAGAAATATTTAATTCTGCAACTAATAATAATTTGAAGAGAAATATTTTTATTTCGGGTATAGCTAATAATTATGAAGAATTTGGTACTATAAAGAAAAGTAAAAAATTTGTATTTGATTTATCAAATTTCTTATGTAAAGAAAATAAGAAAATAATAAATGCATTTGGAATCGGCGTTGGTGATGAAATAGTAAGTGGTGCTGTTAAGTATGCCAAAGAAAATAGTATTGTTTTGGATAAAATTCTTGATGTATGACCATTTCCTCAACAATTTAAAAAAAGTTGACCAAATATCGTAATCAGTTAATAGATAAAGCAGACATTGTACTATTTATTTTTGGTAATAAAATGGATGAAAATAATAATATTGTTTTATCAAAAGGTGTATTAAATGAATTTGAAATTGCTAGAAATAAAAATAAAATAATAATTCCTATAGCTTCAACTGGTTATGCTGCTAAAGAAATATTTATAAAAATAGAAAATGATATAGAAAATTTT
>NZ_JALMUW010000176.1:0-591 GCF_023846195.1 Spiroplasma endosymbiont of Lariophagus distinguendus | reverse complement strand
ATGATTTGCAATTATTTTTTAAACGTTTAAAACGTTGATGAAATGACCCTAAACGTTCTAAACATTTAGGTGAATTAAGATATTTTTATGTTTATGAATATCAAAAACGTGGAGCAGTTCATTTTCATATATTATTTAATCGTAAAATACCTTATAGTATGATAACTACATGATGACCGCATGTTGGTAATAATAAAGGTATTGATTTAAAAGTTGTACACAAAGGCACAAATGAATTTGTAGTTAAATATTTAAGTAAATATGTAACAAAAGTACAAGAAAATATTAAGTCTTTAAATCAAAAAGATGTTGGTGTTCAAGCATATTCTTTTAGTAGAAATTGTAGAAATCCGCTTGTAGTTCGTGGTACTAAAACTTTAACCCTACAAGAATTAGTACAAGCATGTGAAAAAGCAAAAGAGTTTTATTTATTTAAAACTAAACCCAATGAACAAGGTATTACAAATTTAATTGGTGGAAGTTATGATTATGTTGCTAATAGTGATTACTTTAAAGATTTTAACTATTATATTAGTTTAGAAAGTTTACGATTTAGATATTGATTAAAAAATAAATTTAATAGAAATAATA
>NZ_JALMUW010000175.1:0-591 GCF_023846195.1 Spiroplasma endosymbiont of Lariophagus distinguendus | reverse complement strand
TCTTTAATTATTTTTTTAGTTTCTAAAATAAATTCATTTTTGTTATTATTGATAAATTTTTTAATTATTTTTTCACAATTATTTTTTGACAAAATGATTGATGAATTTCAAGTAGATTCATTATAATTATAAATTTTTTCAATAATATTATTTTGATTTTCATTATCAAAAATATTATTATTAAATTCTAAAATTTTATTATTTAAATTTAATTTAATTATTATTTTTTCTAGATTACTTTTTAACCAAAAAGTATTATATTTTTCTTTTTCTAAAAATAAAATTTGTGCAATTTTTTTTAATTCTGAAATTGTAGGAATATTAGAATTTAAAAAATAATTATTTTTAGTAATATAAATTCTTATTTGATTTGTAAATAACTCTTCAAAATCTTCATATTTTGTATACAAAATATTTTTTAATAATGTTTTGGCAAATTCATTGTCTAAAATAATAATAATATCATTTTTCTGATATTTAATTGTTATTTTTTTATTTTCATTTTTAATTATTTTTTCAACATAATTTATTAATTTTTCTGAATAATTTTCTTCAAAATATTGTTTTATTTCATTATCATTTTTTTCTCAT
>NZ_JALMUW010000174.1:0-595 GCF_023846195.1 Spiroplasma endosymbiont of Lariophagus distinguendus | reverse complement strand
ATAAAGGAGAATGATAGTGAGCCTGATTGTATTTTTTGTCGTAAAGATTTTGAAAAGAAGAAACGTAAATTAGAAATGGAAAAACAACAAAAAGAATTAGAGGAAGGGGGTGATTAATATGCCCGCTGGACTATCAGCATTATTAACCATGATAGGTGGTGTAGGACAACAATTATTAAATGCTTTTACTTATATTTTTGGTTGAGTATTTACAACTGGTGATGGTGGAACACTTACAAATTGACCAGTGTTAATTTCAATTGTATTTATGGTTCTTGTATTTATTAAGCAGTTTGTTGGTCATATTATCCATGGAACTCATTAGTAATTAGAAAGGAAGCAAGCAAATGGTAAAGTTATTTTTTAGTTTGGTTTTTGTTTTACCTTTATTGGGTAGACTTTTACCGGTTGTTAATACTTTGGTACAAACTATTTATATGCAGTATTTAAGTTCTTTTGCTGGGTTACATACTGTGACACTTTTTATTAAATCGTTTTTTTATGATAGTTTATACACTTTACCTTTGCCTATTCTTGCTTTAATAAATGTTAGTTTTGTATTTTATTTAATTTTAGGATTATTTAGATTTACAAG
>NZ_JALMUW010000173.1:0-599 GCF_023846195.1 Spiroplasma endosymbiont of Lariophagus distinguendus | reverse complement strand
CTGTACTAAAATAAAGATTATTTTTGCTATCGATAGAAAATGATAGTACACCATAACTATTATCAATTTTAATTGGAGTCGTTGACCCACTTGATAACTTATAAATGCCATTTTTATAATCAAAAATAGTTTTTATACAAAAATAGATGTTATCTTTACTATCAACAAGAACTTCTTGTACAGCTTTCCCAAAACCACTAATTTCTTTTAGCGGTACATATTCATTATTTGAATTAGTTATTCCAAAATCTTGTTTTAATCTTTCTATCAGCGATATGTTAGAAAGCAAAGGAGTGGGCAAAACTGTAGTTAACGTTGAAATTGTTATTAAATTTAAAATTTTTTTCATAATGTTCTCCCTAATATCATTTTTATTGAATACCACACACAAGCAAGTTAATTATACCTTGTTACATATTGTTTACAAATTTGCTTTTTATTTAAAATTTTTTAAAACAAAATCTTTTTCAATATTTAAAATTTCTTCTAGTGAAAAAGATTTATTAAACTTCTCATCTAAAGTTTTAATATAAAATTTTCATTCTTGATTGTTAATTTTTAATCATAAAATTTCACTTATCAGCTTTTGTAAATCTCAC
>NZ_JALMUW010000172.1:0-603 GCF_023846195.1 Spiroplasma endosymbiont of Lariophagus distinguendus | reverse complement strand
ATATAGGTAACTTTTTTTATATAAAAGAAAAAAGGTGGGAAACGGAACAACGTTCTTACCACTATCCAGATTATTAATCCTATGGCCACCTTTATATTTATATATTAACAGTTTCTCAAAATATTGTCAAATGATATTAATATCATCATTTATTTTTTTCTTTATACGTGCTTAATTTATACTTATCAATATTTAAATTATAAGGTAATTCTTTAATTAAAATATTTTTCTTTTCTTGTATAAATTCTAAAAAATTTATTTTATTTGATTTATTATATACTCTTAATGTTGCATTTGCTAGAAAATCTGCTCCTTGTAAACAATAATCTTTTTTAGAATCTTCAAAATTAAAATTATAACTAAAATTTTTATATTTTTTTAAAAATGGATGTTTATTAATTAAATAATCTTCTAAATTTTTACAGTCTCTGACAAAATAAAAATTATCAATATCTAAAATGATATTAATCTTTATTTTATATATTGATTTTATTTCTTTTGAATTAATTTTTGGGCAAATAAATCTTATTAATAATTGAGCTATTATATGAACTTTATGCATATTATAATTATTTTTTCGATGTTTTTTTCTAATATTTTTAG
>NZ_JALMUW010000171.1:0-608 GCF_023846195.1 Spiroplasma endosymbiont of Lariophagus distinguendus | reverse complement strand
ATTAGTTATGAATTTAAATAAAAATAAGGAGAAAAAATAATGACTAAGGAAGAATTAGCACAATTAACGCATAATGAATTAGGTAAAATTGAAAGTATTATAACAGATAAAAAAACACATAAAGATTGTATTAACAAAGAAAAATTAATCAATTTTATTATAGAGGAATTAAAAGAAAATAAAGAATCTAATTCTAGTGATTCATTTAAATTAGGAAAAGAAAGTGTTTTATTTAATATTCAGATTTATATTAATGAAGGAGACTTTGATAATGAATAAAGAACAAATACCATGTTGTTTTAGTGAAGTTAATACTCTAGGTAAACATATAACAAATTGTAATAATTTACCAACAAAATTAGATAAAGATAATGTTCAAATAAGATATTTTTGTGAAGAACATATGATAATAGTTGAAAATATAAGAAGAAAAATGGCTCAAAAATATATTAATGAATATAAAGAAAAAATAATTAACGGAATGTCAAGAAGACATAAAGTAGTGAGAGACCAAATTATACAATCAGTAAATAGTGATAAGATTTTATATTTACAAGCAAAATTATTTGAAGTAGAAGATTGAATGGACAAAATAAAAAATGGAGAAA
>NZ_JALMUW010000170.1:0-609 GCF_023846195.1 Spiroplasma endosymbiont of Lariophagus distinguendus | reverse complement strand
ATAAAAATTTAAAAATTGGAACTTTAACAACATTATTTCAAAGTGATAATGATAAAAGACAAATATGATATGGTCCTTATACTTATCCAACATTTCCACAAGAAATATGAATATTAATGACACAAGCTAAAGGTAAAAATGGTTCTGGTGCTGGAACTATATTTTGAAAATTTTGAAATAGAAAATGATTACCAAGTCAATTAAGAAAATATGTTAAAAGTGAATTAGCTAAAAAAGGTAAGTATTACGGGTCTCAAGATACAAATGTAATTTATCCTAATAATATTAATGTTCAAAAAACTATGCATTTTATTAATAGATTAGAAAAAGGTTTTTTTAAATTAAAAGAATATAAAACTTTATCTAAAAATGAAATTGGAAGTACACAATGAAGATATGAAAGAAAACAATTATTAAAAAATTCTTTACATACAAGAAAATATATAAAAATTAAACAAAATTCTAATTTTTATAAAACATGAAAGTAGGTGGTAATTATTATTGAATTAGATAAACCAATTAAACCAATTGGTATATGAAATACTATTAATCCATTAAGTAAAGATAATAAAGAATATAAAAGATTAAATAAGATTTGATTTAATAAAA
>NZ_JALMUW010000017.1:0-18715 GCF_023846195.1 Spiroplasma endosymbiont of Lariophagus distinguendus | reverse complement strand
TTTAGAAAATTTTAATTCTATTTCTTCAATATAATCTTTATCATTACCAGTCATAGTAGCACTTTTTGATGTAATATTACTAAATATTGCTTTACCTTTTTCATAACCATTATTACCAGCATTTATTATTGCGTCTTCTAATTCATCATTAGTTGGTGTATCACCAGCCATTTTAATTTTTCCTAAATTTTTAAAATAAATTAAATCATTTAAACTAATTCTAAAATCATCAAAATCAGCAATTTTAAATGTTACTGGTGCTTTTTCTCTTTCTGCTGGAGTTAATTTAATTCAATTAGTTCAACAACGTTTTTGTGCTTCTTTAATTTCATCAGCTGTTGGCATTTTTTCCATAATAATAAATGATAATCAACCACGAATTGCTGTTGTTATACCATAAAGTGCTTTACCTAATGTTTTTTGATTTAATGTATTATTATCAATTAAATTTACTATTTTTTGAAAACTATTAGGTTGTGCAAATGCATTTCTATGCACAAAAACTCCTAATACTTTTTTTAAATCAAATGTTTTTTCTAAATGTAAACCAGTTTTAGTATCTTTAACCATATCTTTATTTAAAAACATATGTTTATATAAAAACATACCAAATACTGATTGTTTATATAATTGACCACTTGCTACAGTATCTGCTGCAATTTGACCATAATTTAATCTTAAATATGCTTTTGTTAATTGTAACATTGGAGTAAATCCTAATGCACCAATAAAATCACTTACATTTGTACCAATTTCAGTTTCAGTTATATTTCCTAATAATTCATTCATTTTATCACCAATTTGATAAAATGCTGATTTTGCTGTATCTTCTGTCATTTCTAACATATTAATAGGAATTACTTGTGATTTAGCAATACAATAATCTTTAATACCTTGTAAAAAAATACATTCTTGTATAAATAAATAATTTCTTAATGCACTTTCTGCTCATATTGATAACATATTTGCTTTTAATGGAATTGGACTTGACATAAATCTATTCATATCAAAATCTTCAGTTCTTCAATCAATAACTAATATTTGGTCTAAAATAACACTAGTTGTTCTTAATGTTGTTCATTGTTTATTTGTACCAGTCATAACATCATATTTTGAACCTCAACGTAAACGTTCAGCAATACGGTAATATGCTTCTACTGCTCCAGGTATTTCACTTATTTGTTCTGCAACTGCACTTGCTTTTAAAAACATCATACTTTCATCATTATAAAGTATACCTTTTACTTGTGCTTCCATAGCAGTTAACATTGCTTTATTTCCATTATTACCACCAGTAATTAAACCAGTTGGAACTTGTGGAATAGCCATAATATCTCTCCTTTTGAGAAATATTTAATTATTTACTAAATAAAAATTCTAAAAATTTAATCATTTCTTGTTTAGTTTTTGCACCAACAACTTCTGTATTTTTTAATAATTCTTCATTTTTAGATGTAATATTATTATCTAATTCAAAAAGTGTTTTTGGATTAAAAAACTCTTGTTTAGATTCTTCATTTTTAATAATTTCTTGTTTTTTAATTTCTTTATTATGTAAATTATTATTAAATATTTCTGCATAATCTTCTTTTATTTTATTTAAAGCAGAATGTTTATCAAGGTCTTTATATTCAGTATTAATTAATGATTTAACTATTTTTAATTGTTTATCATTAAAACCATTAAACAATTCTTTTTCTTGATATTCATTTACTTTTATTTCATATTCTTTTAATTTTGTTTCATATTCACTTAATTTAGGTTCTAATTCAGTTTTAGTAGTTTTATAAACAAAATTTCGGTGTTGTTCTAATAAACTTTCTAATTCTTCATTATTATAATTTTTATTTTTATCTCAGTTAAAGTTTTCCATATTTAACTCCTATTCTCACAGAATGGCTACTGTTTCCTTATGTAAATTATATCATTTTTTCCCTTTAAAATAAAGAAAAAAACCTATATTTATTATAGGTTTCTAATCATTATTTTCTATTTTTCTAGGTTCACAAATATTAATAATTATATTACTATTATTTGCTTCTATATCTTGATTATCTATTAAATCATCAAACATCTCTCTATGATTTGTTCTTAAATAAGCTCATTCATATTGAGATACTTGTGTAACATTTTTTAATCTTGCAATTCCTATTTTAAGACATGCTTTATCATATTCTTTAATAAAATCATTTTGTCATTTTGTCGACCTTCTTCGGCAATCAAATATATATTTATTATCCACATTTAAAATATAATTTAATTCTTGTTTAGTACATTTTTTTAAATTATCTTTATTTTCTCTTAAATATTCTTGTATCTTTTCTTTATAATTTCCTAATTCTTTTCTTTTTGCTGGCATATTATATCACCTATATTCAATATTTATATACTAATTATAACATTTTAAGTAAAGTATATTACAACACTCACCAGTTAATTATTGTTATACTCAAAGTCATGTATTTAGAAAGGAATTAATATCATGCCTTGAATTAATGATAAATATGATTATGATACTTTTGATATTCAACATGCAAATCAAAAATTAGAAGATTATAATAAAGATTTATTAGATTATGATTATTATTGATATAAAAATAAATATGATAAAACTAAATTTAAATTAATACAAAGAAGACAAAAATTATTAATTAATCCTTTTGGAAAATCTTATCTTCCATTAAGAATATATAAAAATTTAGAAACTAATGAAAATATAATTCCAGTTAAACAAGCAATAGGAATTCCTAAATATAAAAATTGTACTAATAATTTAACATTATTTATAATTAAACAAATACATAAAGGTAAAAGACAATCTGATATTAAAGATATGTTACCATATTGTGGAATTTCAAAACAAACTTATAGTAATATAATAAAAAATACAAAAATTGAAATACAATTACCAATAAAAAAATATGAAGTTAAAGATTATTTGCATATTGATATGGATGATTGTTTTGAATATTTAGCAAATGAACAAGGAATAATAGAAAAATATTGTATTAGAATTTTTAATTGTTATACTCATAAAATTAATATTTATAAAAATAGAAATCAATTACAAAATAAAATATGAGCATATATGATTTTTAAACCAAGTGATAATATAACTCAAGATAAAGTATATGAATTTGTATATGAAACTATTATTAATAATTATGATATTAAACTTAATTATTTAACTGATGTATTTTGACAAAATAATAATTTAATTATTGGTGGAGATGGTGCATTATGAATTAGAGCAATGGCAAAATGATTTGGTGGAAAATATATATTAGATTGTTTTCATGGTATTAGATATTTATGAAAAGCATTTATTAATATAAAAGGTAAGAAAAAAGCAAATACAAATTGACCTAATTATTTTGATACATCATTTAATTTTAAAAATGGTAATTATAATGAATTAATTAATATTTTAAAACCTAATGTTGATAAACAAACATTTAATTACTTTGCTAATAATGAACAAGGAATTATTAATCAAGGTAAAGATTGAAATATTGGTTGTCATGCTGAAAGTACTGTTTCACATTTAGTTAAATCTTTAAAAGGTTATGGTGCAAAATCATATAATTATAAAACATTTGTAAATATGTTAAATACAAGAATTGCTCATATAAATAATCAAAATATAGTTATTTGTTATTAATATAAAATTAAATAATTCTAAACCTAAATAGTTAGGAATTTTTATTTTTTATTAATAAAATAAAACACTAAAATACTTTATTTATTAAATATAATGTGATATAATTATATCAACAATTAAAGATATTTTTCTCTCAAAAAAAATATACTTTATACGCATTTTTTAAACGGCCGATTTATACAACAAATGCTATTGAATCTGTTAATAGTCAATTACGAAAAGTCATCAGAAATAAAAAAGTTTTTCCTAATGATATGGCAGTTTTCAAAATATTTTACTTAGCAATTGAAAATATAATAAAAAAATGAACAATGCCCATTCAAAATTGAAATACAGCAATTGCTCATTTTATGATAAAATTTGAAGACAGAATTAATCTGAACTAGTAACTTTGTAAAAGAAAGAAACACAGATTATTAAAAAGCCTCTCATATTCCAAACATAAAATAATTATTTTATTATTGAGGTAATTTTATATCTTCATAAATGGGAAATTTATTTAAAAGCATATCAACTTTTTTTCTTAATTCATTTAAACCATCATCATTAATACCCTTAGGTAATTTTCAAGCACTAATAATAATCTTTCCTAATTCAATAAACTGCTCTTCTTTAAAACCTCTCGTTGTCATTGCTGGACTACCAAAACGAACACCACTAGTAATAACAGCTGGTAAAGGATCAAAGGGAACACCATTCTTATTAGCAACAATATTAATCTTTTCTAAAATATCAACAGCTTCTTTACCATTTAAACCGTTAATATTAGTAACATTAACAGTTAATAAATGATTATCAGTGCCACCCGCCACTACATGAAATTTTGCATCAAGAAAAGTTTTCGCTAATGCTTGAGCATTTTTAATTACTTGCATTTGATAAGTTTTAAATTCTGGCGTTAATGCTTCATAAAAAGCTTGTGCTTTTGCTGCAATAATATGTTCCAATGGCCCACCTTGATTACCGGGAAATACCGCACTATCAATTTTCTTTTTTAATTCTTCGGTGCAAAGAATAGCACCACCGCGTGGTCCTCTTAATGTTTTATGAGTTGTTGTTGTTGTAATATCAGCATAACAAATAGGATTTTGATGTAATCCAGCAGCAATTAATCCAGCAATATGCGCCATATCAACCATTAAATATGCTCCAACAGTATCGGCAATTTTACGAAACTTTGATCAATCAATAAGTCTTGAATAAGCACTAGCTCCTGCTACAATAATTTTTGGTTTACATTCTTTAGCAATTTTTAAAATTTCATCATAATCTAAATATTCATCCTTTTTACTTACACCATAATTAACACCGTGATAAATTTTACCAGAAAAATTAATTTTATAACCATGAGTTAAATGACCACCGGCATCAAGTTCCATACCAAGAATAGTATCACCTGGACGTAATATAGCAGCATATGCTTCAGCATTAGCTTGACTACCAGAATGAGGTTGTACATTAGCATGAAAATTACCTTTTTTACATTGACCTGGTTTATGATTACAATTAAATAATTGTTTAAAACGCTCTATTGCCAAATTTTCAATTTTATCAACATTTTCGCAACCATTATAATATCTTCTGCCAGGATAACCTTCTGCATACTTATTAGTTAATATTGTTCCAGCAAGTGTAAGTACAGCTGGTGATACATAGTTTTCTGAAGCTATTAATTCAATATGATTTTGTTGACGTTGTCATTCATCTTTCACAATTTTTTTTAATTCTGGGTCAAGACCCTTATTAAAAGATTTATCCATTTTTAAACATCCTCTCTTTAATAATTTAATAGTAAAATTATTTTAGTTTTGCAACTCTTAATTGATGTCTTTTTTCATCACTTGTTTTAGTATTTAAAAATAATTTCACAAGTTCTACTGCTTTATAATCAGAAATAATTCTAGCACCTAGTGCTAAAACATTAGCGTCATTATGAAGCCTTGCCAATCTTACTGTTTCTTCTTCATAGCAAAGGGCACAACGAACACCATTAATACGATTGGTAGCAATGCTAATACCAATACCAGTACCACAAATTACAATACCAAAATCTGCTTTTTTACTAACAATAGCATTAGCAACATTAAAACCAAAATTAGGATAATCAACAGGCTCACTGCTATTTGTTCCTAAATCTAAAATTTGATAGCCTTCTGTATGTAAAAATTTAATAATTGGTTGTTTAAATTCATAAGCGGTATGATCATTACCAATAGCAATTACTAAACCATTAGTTTTCAACTTTATCACTTCCTTAGTTTAAATATTAGTTTTATTATACCTATTAATTTTAAAATTAATATATTTTCTTTTTAAAATAATTTTTATTACAAAAAGAAAAATATTTTTTCCTATAATAATCAAATTTAATCATTATTGCTATTAATAAATATGTTAAAATACTGCTAAAAGAAAGGTGAGATTCTTATTATGAAAATTAAAAAAATGATCGGAAATAAGTATGCATTAATTATTGAAAAAGATGAAATGATTATTAAAACTTTAGAGCAATTTGCTATTAAAGAAAACATAGGAATGGCATAATTCCAAATGATTGGTGCTATTACTAATGTCACTTTAGGCTATATTCCTAAAAAAAGTACTGATTATGTAAAAAAAACTTTTCTTGAACAATATGAATTGTTATCAACAATTGGAACAATCATTTGAGATGAAAAAGATAGAAATAAACCAATTATTCATTGCCATACTACTTTTGGTGATGATAATTTTAACGTAATTGGTGGTCATATGTTAGACGCGAAAGTTGCTATTAAGGCTGAAGTAATAATTGATATTTTAAGTAATGAAAAAATATCACAAGTTATTGATAATAAAAGTAATTTTCATATTTGAAATTTATCTTAATTTAAGGAAAATCTTAAAAAAATGGTCATATTATTATTAATATGACCATTTTTTTAAGATTTTCCTAATGAACCAAATTCTGTTAATAATTCTTTAGCTTTAAGTTTAATTGCTTCCATTCCTGGCTTAAAAATTTTTCTAGGATCAAACCCTTTATCTTCATTAAGTTTTCCTTCCGTAACATATTTTTCAATAGCTGCGGCGAACACTTCTTGTAATTCAGTATTAACATTAATTTTACTAATTCCTAAATTAATAGCTTTTTTAACCTGATCTTTTGGAATTCCAGAACCACCATGTAATACCATTGGCTTATTTGAAGCTACTGATAAATTTTTTAACACATCAAAATTTAAACCATCTCAATTTTTAGGATACTTTCCATGAATATTATTTATTCCCGCTGCTAAAAAGTCAATTCCTAAAGCTGCTAATGATTTACAATCTTCCTCACTAGCAATCTCACCACTACCAATAACTCCATCTTCTTCACCACCAATAGTCCCTGCTTCTGCTTCAACAGATGCATTTCTTTTCTTAGCATAAGCAACTACTTCTTTGGTACCTTTTATATTTTCATTAAAATCTAAATGAGAACCATCAAACATAACAGAACTAAAACCAGCATCTAATGCTTTCTTACAAGAATCTACTGATTGACCATGATCTAAATGTAATGCCACTGGAATAGTAATATTTAAATCATTCAATAACGCTAAAGTCATACTAGCAACTGTGTTAAATCCACCCATGTATTTAATAGCACCTTCTGAAACACCTAAAATAACAGATGATTTAGTTTCTTGTGCAACTTCAAGAATAGATCTTGTTCATTCTAAATTATTAATATTAAAGTGAGCAACGGCATATTTACCTGCTTTTGCTTTATCAATCATATTTTTTGCACTAACAAATTTATTCATTTCTTTTCCTTCTTTCTTAAAATATTATAACCTTATATTATATATTTTCATAAAAAATCTAGTTGCATATATATTTTGAGAATATACAATTCATAAAAATTATAACAATTTTAAAATTAAATTTTCTTACTTTATCATTATTTTTTAATAATACTTTTAATTAATCCTAAAAATAAAGGATTTGGTTTATTAATTCTTGATGTGAACTCAGGATGAAACTGACTTGCAATAAAGAATGGATGTACTTCTTTTGGCAACTCAATCATTTCTACCAAATCTTCTTTATTATATATACCACTAAAAATTAATCCATTTTTTGCAAGTAATGTTTTATAACTATTATTAAATTCATAACGATGACGATGACGTTCAATAATAATCGTTTGTTTATAAAGAGATTTTGCTAATGAATCATTAATTAAAGTGGTTGGATAATTACCCAATCTTAAAGTTCCCCCGATTTGATCATTTTTATTTTTACCACGTAATAAATCAAAAATAGGATTTTTAGTTTTTTCATTAAATTCAGTAGAATTAGCATCTTGTAAATTACATACATTACGAGCATATTCAATACAAGCTAACTGCATACCTAAACATAATCCTAAGAAAGGAACTTTATTAACTCGAGTATAATTAATTGCATTGATTTTACCTTCAACACCACGATTACCAAAGCCACCAGGAACAATTATTGCTTGGAAAGGAGAAAGCATAGAATTAATGTTTTTACTATCTAAACTTTCAGCGTTAATAATTTTATAATTAACTTTAGTATTAAGACTATAACCTGCAATTTTCAATGATTCAATTACTGATAAGTAAGCATCACTTAAATTCGAATATTTTGCCACAATACCAACAGTAACTTCTTGATTAATATTATCTAACTTTTTAACAATTGTATGTCATTCTGACATATCTGGTTTAGTTTTATTTAATTTTAATAATTCTGAAACTACTTCATCAATTTTTTGTTGTTCTAAAGATAATGGCACTTTATAAATATTATCACAATCAGGAATTGCTAAAACATGCCTGCGTTTAATATTACAAAATAAAGATAATTTATCAAAAATATGATCAGGTGGCATAGTTTCACTACGACAAACCAAAATATCAGGTTGAATACCTAATGATAATATTTCTTTTACTGAATGTTGACTGGGTTTCGTTTTAAATTCACCAACCGAATGTAAATAAGGAATTAATGTAGTATGAATAACAATAACATTTTCATGACCTTTTTCGTTTTTAACTTGTCTAATGGCTTCAATAAAAGCTAATGATTCAATATCACCAACTGTTCCACCAATTTCGGTAATAATAACATCAGCCTTACTATTAATTGCGGAATTAAAAATATGTTTTTTAATTTCATCAGTAACATGTGGTACAACTTGTACAGTTTTCCCTTCATAAAAACCATCGCGTTCCTTTTTTAAAACAGTTTGGTATACTTTTCCGGCAGTAATATTGGAGTCTCTAGTCAGATTTTCATCAATAAAACGTTCATAATGACCTAAATCTAAATCAGTTTCAGCACCATCACTAGTTACATATACTTCACCATGTTGATAAGGACTCATAGTACCTGGATCAACATTAATATAAGGGTCAAATTTTTGCATAAAAATCTTAATATTTTTTTGCTTTAATATACGCCCAAGCGATGCTGCTGTAATTCCTTTACCTAAAGATGATACAACACCACCAGTAATAAATATATACTTTGAATTCATTAGTTTTCTCCTAAATATTAATTAATAATATCATTATTATTCATCATCATAACTATCTTCTAATGGTTGAATACTAATGGTATTTAAATCATCATCTTCATCTTCTACGTCTTCACTTAAATCTATAGTTTCATCATTATCTGTAACTGTTTCAGTACTATCAATTTCTTCTTTTGTATTACTTGGAATTTCTACTCTTGTCATATGTTCTTTAATTTCCTCTAATGAGACTTCATTACGTGGATATCAAAGTTTATCATTTTTTAAGAAAAAATTGGTATTTAAAATAATTCCAGTATAAAGTTCACCAGCAATTTTTTCTTCATCTTCTTTAGAAATATTACATTGTTTTTTAACATGTGTTCAAATTTCATTAAAACTGCTTTTTTTCTTTTTGCATAAAAAACTATATGCTACTTCTACTAATGTTTGTTTGTTTTGCATTTCTTAATCACCTTCTAAATTGTATATTATAAATAATAAAAAATATATTTTTTACATCTTTTTAGGCGCATCCACACCAATTAAATTTAAAGCATTTGCCATTATTTGTTTTATTGCTAAAACTAATGTTAATCGTTGAATTGTTAATTGTTGATCTTCACTAATAACTTTATGTTTATTATAATAAGAATGAAATAACTTAGCTAATTTTTGAATATAATTTGTAAGCAAATGTGGTTGATGCTGTTTTTCAATTTTTTGCAAAATAATTATATATTCATCTAATGTAATCAATAATTCTTTTTCCTTTTGTTCTGTTAATAAATTAATACTATTTGCAATTTCAAATTTTGGATAATTCTCTATAATTTGATTTATACGCGCATGAACATATTGAGCATAATAAACAGGATTTTCGTTAGATTGTTGTTTAGCAAGTGCTAAATCAATATCAAGATGTGATTCAACTGATCTTGATACTAAAAAATAACGTAAAGCATCCTTTCCAATTAAATCTATCATATGTCTTAAAGTTATTGATGTTCCTGCTCTTTTTGACATTTTTTGTTCTTTACCATTATCAATAACCTTTACCATTTGCATACATAAAATATCAAGTTTAGTGGCATCATTATTAAGCATATATAATCCCGCTTTAATTCTTGGAATATAGCCATAATGATCTGCTCCTCAAATATTAATTAACACATCACTACGTTGAAATTTAATATGATGATAAGCTAAGTCAGGAAGCATATATGTATAAGTTTTGTCTTTCTTAACAATTACACGATCTTTATCATCTTCAAATAAAGTAGTTTTTAAAAAAATAGCACCATCAAGTTGATAAGTATTGCCTTGCATTTCAAATTGTTTGATTAAATTAGAAATAATATTTTCTTTATATAAAAATGATTCAGAAAATCAAATATTAATTTTAACTTTAAATTTTTTTAAATCTTTTTTAATTTCTGAAAGCATATAATTAATACCAAATTCTTTAAAAATTAAAGAAGAAGTTTCATCAAAAGGTTTATTTGCAAATTTATTACCATTTAATTTCAAAAATGATTGTGCAGCAGCTAAAATTTCAGAACCACGATAACTTTCTTTTGGTAATTCAACAGCATTGCCACAAAGATTTTGATAATTTATGAAAATTGAATTTGCCAAAACATTAATTTGATTACCAGCATCATTAATATAGTATTCTCTAACTATATTATATCCTCTATGTTCTAATATATTAGCTAAACTATCACCAATAGCCGCATTTCGTGCATGTCCTAAATGTAAAAGTCCGGTTGGATTAGCACTAATAAATTCAATATTATAAGTAATATTTTTTTTATTAGATTGACCATATAATGATTTCTCATTAATAATTTTCATTAATAACAAACTAAATACTTCAACATTAATATTAATATTAATAAAACCAGGAGTAATATAATCAATTTTTTTAATTAATGGGTGTTTCTGATGAATATTTTTAACTATAATTTCAGCAATGTCTAATGGTTTTTGTTTATATTTTTTTGCTAATATCATTGCTATTGATGTAGAATAATCACCTAAGTCATTACTTTTATTAATTTCAATAACAACCTGATTCAATTCTATTTCATAATTTGCAAATGCTACTGCATCAAGAATAATAGTAGTGAGTTCATTAATAACATAACTGTCCACAGTTCAGACCCCTTTCAATATCTAAAATATTATACTCATAAATTTAATTTATATCATATAAAAAAGTAAAAATAAATACTTTTTTATAAAAGTTGTTCAATTGTATCATTAACATACTGTATAAATCCAATTCTGATTAAAAATTCCAAAATAGCAACATCATTGTAATTTAAATCAATTAATTCTTGATAGTTACCAAAAATTTGATTATCAAGCACATTTCTTAATTTATCATTAATTTTTTTTGGATCATCTTCGATTTTAATTCCTGAAACTTTAACTAATTCTAAATCAATTTTTTTTTGCATTTTAACTTTAGTATTATCATCTTTATATAATTCTATTAATTTTAAATATAATTCTTGTAATAAACTTAAAGCCTTGACAAAATTACTTAGTAATTCTTGTTCATTAATTATATACGAATTTAAATTATGAAAATAATTATGATTTATCTCAGCTTCATATCTTGCTGCTTGACCGCCAGGATTAATTTGTTCAAAATAACGCAAACGTTCTCTTAAGTTTAATAATATTTTACTCATTTCCTCACTTTCAACTCTTGTAGTACTAATTAATTTAATCAATCGTATTAAATTATGAAAATTAAATTTTTTCTTACTAGCTGAAGGTTCAACTTGAATATATTTTCTTAAACAATGCTTTAATTTTAATTCTAACGATTGATATACTGAAAAAAGAGTAATATGAAAATTATCATATCCAATCCCTTTTTTAATATTTAAAATAGCGTTAACTGCATACATATTAGCGCGATCATTATCATTACCCAAAACATTAGTTAAATGCAAAGTTCTTGGAAATTTATTAATCATTGTAAGTAATGTTTCTTTAAATTTAATTTTTAACGTATTATCTTTAAATTTAATTTGATTTATTTTAACTGATTTTAAATCATTATATTCATTACCTATTATAAGGTAGGCAAAAATAGAAAAATAAACAATTACTTTTTCTTTAAAATTTATTCAAGTAAAATTTAAAGTTTTAATAGCATTTTCAATTTTTTCTTTATTAATTAATACACCCAATATCACTATTACTTCTTGCGTTGCTAAATGATACTCATGTGAATTTAAGTAAAAATCTCCTGGCGTTAAATCTAAAATATTTGGATACTCAAAAACTTTATTAATTGATTTTAAAATTTTCATAATTACCTCATTTTATAATACTTTTAAATTTCTATTTCTTTTTTAAAAAATAAATTGTATTTGGTGCTTTAATTGGATCTTGCAAAATTTGTGAGATTTTTTCTAAAGTAATATATTCTTCGTTTTTTGTTTTAATAATAATTGGATCTTTTTTAAAATAATAAAGTACATTTTTTAAATCTTGTTTAACGCCAATAACATTAGTGTTATTTTGACTTGTTAATAACAACAATTCATTTTCTCAGTTAAAACAAAATAAAATTACTTTTGATATTTTTACTAACTCATTATCTTTTTCAAAATTAATAATATCTTGCATTAACTTAATTAAAGTAGCATCTGTTCAATTTAAATATGTTTGTATTTCAACGCTTTTTCCCTCAAAAATAGCAATAAAATCATGAATATTGACTTTAAATGAATAAGTTTTATCAAAATATAATTCAGTTATTCTTGAAAATAATTTTTGTAAATTAAGATCAAAAAGAATTCCACTTTTATGATAATAAACTTGAGAATACATATGGAACCTTGTGATTAAATAATTTTCAATAGCAGAAATTGCCTTGTATGAAAAAACTAAACCCTCTTTAATATCAATTATCATATTCGTAATAATTCAATCAATATCAATACTTCCATAACCAACTCCTGTAAAATATCCATCACGCATTAAATAATCAATACGATCACAATCTAATTGCGATGATACCAATTGAATTTGATATTTAGGATAATTTTTATAATCCTTCTTAAGGATACCAATAATAGCATTAATATTAATATTAAATTGTTTTAAAATCATGTTAATTTCAGTACTATTATCATTAATAATAGCACAAGTATAATCTTCATGAGTAAAATTTTCTTTTTTATTAACATTAAGGTTTATGATTTTTTCAAAAGTGTGTGAAAAAGGACCGTGTCCTAAATCATGTAATAAACCAGCAATTTTAATGTTTGTTTTTTCCTCTTTAGTTAATAAAGAAGAGCCTTCAACTTCACTAAGAACACGATTTAATATATTGTAAACACCGATACTATGAACATATCTAGTATGAGTTGCATTAGGAAAAGCAATTTGCACACCACCAAGTTGATTAATTCATCTTAATCTTTGAAATTCTTTACAAGATATTAATGCCTGAATAACGGGTTCGCTGATATTAATATTTTTGTGTATAGCGTCACGAATAAAAGTTACTTTATAATTATTGCTTGACATAAATTTTAACCTCTCATTAATATCTTATAAATTTTAGGTATTATTAATTTTTTATTTTAATAGTAACATAATATAAAATTTTTCTTCTATTTTAGTAATTATTTTGAGTAAAAAGAACAATTTTATAATTTTTATTTATAACAAAAGCAAATATTATATTTTCTAGTATAAGTAATAATATTTATTTTTCTTTAATATTTAAAATTTAATTTCACATTATTAATAATGGTATCATAACCTAATAGTTTAATGGTGCTAACTAAATCAGGTCCATGCATTTGTCCTATTGTAATAATTCTAATTGGCATAAATAATAATTTACCGTTAACATTAGTTTCTTTTTTAACTTCATTAATAATGTTTTTAATATTATCACTAGTTCAATTTTTACAATCAATAATCTTTTTAATAAATGCTGTACAAACTAAGTTACATTCATTATCATTCAAAAAAGTCTTTGCTTCTATATCTACCTTAAAATTATTTTTAAAAAATAAACTTACCAATTCATTAATTTGACTACCATATTCTAACTGTGATTGATAAATTAATAATACTTCTTTTCATCATTCAATAGTTTTGCTATTTCAATTATATTTTTCTTTAATAAAAGGTGTAACTAAATCTAAGTATTGTTCAACATTTAATCTTTTAATATAATAATTATTCATTCACACTAATTTTTCTGGATCAAACATACTTGGTGCTTTACTTAAATATTTTGGGGTAAATAATTTAATTAATTGTTCTTTAGTGTAAATTTCTTTTTCTTCATGCGAACTTCATCCTAATAAAGCAATAAAATTAAAAATTGCTTCTGGCAAATATCCTTCTTTACGATATTGATGAATAAATTGGATAATGCTACCATCACGTTTTGATAATTTTTTACGTTTATTATTAACAATTAATGTTAAGTGGGCAAAAATTGGAATTTTCCAATTAAAATATTCATAAATAACTAATTGTTTTGGTGTATTTGACAAATGTTCTTCACCACGAAAAACATGACTTATTTCCATTAAATGATCATCAATAACAACAGCAAAATTATAAGTAGCCACTCCATTTGATTTAATAATAATATAATCTCCTAAGTCTACTGAATTAAATTCAACATTACCACGAACTAAATCTTTAATTTTATAACTTTTATTAGTGGGTATTTTAACTCTAATAGCATATGAAATTTTATTTTGTAAATTTTCTTCAATTACAGACTGCTCTAATTTTGAACATGTTCCATCATACTGGAAAGCTAAAATATTTTTATCTGCTTGTTTCTTACGCATTTCTTCTAGATATTGAGGTGTACAAAAACAATAATATGCTTTTTTTTCTTTTATTAGTATTAATGCATGTTGAATATATATATTTAAACGTTCAGTTTGTTTATAAGGACCATATTTACCTGGTAAATCAATAGTTTCATCAGGAATTATTCCCATTCAACGTAAATTATCTAATTGTGAACTAATTCCATCTTCAATATTACGTTCTAAATCAGTATCTTCAATTCTAACTATAAAATCTCCTTTGTTATTTTTTGCAAATAAATAATTAAATAATGCTGTTCTAGCACCACCAATATGTAAATACCCAGTAGGACTAGGTGCATATCGTACACGAATTTTCATATTTTCACCATCTTTATTTAATTTAAGATTTTTTAATCTTATTAACTTTTTTTTCTACTTTATTAGTCTTATTTTTAGAATTTAATTTTTTTTTATTATTTTTAGAGGATTTCAATGCTTTTTTACGATTAGTTTTTGATTGTAATTTTTCATTTACTTCTTCATCAAGAAAAATTGTAATAGTCTGTGTATCATTTGGATCAAATTCATTAGAACTTGGTAATGGTTGTTTTAATTCTGGTTCAAAATCAATTGCTGCTTCAATACGTTGACGATAAAAGTGATATGTTTGAACATTAATTAAATTTAATTTAAGTAATAAAATAACTGCTGCAACAAGTAATGCAAAATAAAAACCAAAAATTGATCAAACAATAGTTGAAGAAACTCAATTTCTATAATAAAAGCTTGGTACTTCAATCGTTCCTCCTCTATTAGGTATTATTTGTGCACTATCATTACTTCATTCACAATAAAGCAATTGACCAGAAAAACTTATCAAAAATCCAACAACAAAAATTATAAAGTTTACAACTAAAAATACAAATTTAAAACGAGGAGATTTTTCAAGAAAAACTCTTGCCGTAAAAATACAACTAATCAAACCGAAACTGCTTACAACTAAACCTATTACTGGTAAATAATAAATTGCAGTATAACTTGAAGGATTAAAACTTGGTGAAGGTTCTGCAATTTGAAAACCATAATAATATAAATCTTTTAAAGCTGTATTTTTTGACAAAGCAATTAAAAAAAATAATTCATAAATAATAAATGTGCTTAATAATAAATAAAAACTAATAAACCACCAATTACGAATTCTCATAAATCTGCCCCCCTTTATTTAATATTCAAAGTTTTTTTACTAAATTCCTTTTCTTGTTTTTTAATTTTTTTTAATTCTTGTTTTCTAATTCGTCTTTGTTTTTTTCCATACTTCTAGTAGTATAAATTTCATAATCTGAGTTCATAAATGTAAACTTTCTACGCATAATTCAAAAAAATAGTTGTGTAATCAAAATTAAAAAAAGACTAAAAATAATAAATATTCTTGCAATAATTGGATTAATTCAATGATAATTTTCATTATACAATATTCCAGATTGTGAAATATAAGTTAATTGTACTTCTGAACTTAACATTACACTAAGAATTAATAATCAAAAAGCAGTATAAAACATTCTACTGCTATACTTTGAAGAGACAATACTTACTCTAGGAGCAAATATTAATAAAATCATACTTACAGTAATTGCAATTAAACAAACAATTGGAGCATAAAATAAATTCAAAATAGGATAATTAAAATCAGTAAGTTTTACATTATATAATTTATATTTTGATACATTAATAGTAGCAAATAAAGAAAAAATAAAAACTGATAAAAAAAGAACTATTGATATTGCTAAATAAACAAAATATGCATTTTTAGTCTTTTGTTCATATGGAATAAAATATGTTTCTTTGTTTTTAATATTATCTAAATCTTTAATTTTCATTATTTTCACCTACTTTATTTTTCATTAGGCAATTCTTCAACTACTAAAATTAAAATAATCGCTGCTATTACTTCACATATTCATACAATTAATGATATTAATGAAAAAAATAGTAATACTGGTATTGATCAAAAAACTAGACTACCACTTAACATTAATGTTGATAATATTAATGTTGAAATAGCAGTAATTCTAAATGAAGATTTCTTTTTAAGTTTCTTTGCTGGTATCATAAAACAAATAATACTGACTAAAATTGCAATTCCAACATATGATAATGATAAAGCTAATTGCAGTTTACTAAATTCAAACCCCATTTTTTGCCCAACAAATGCATTAACTATTAATAGTATTAAAAAAGCAATACTACCAATAATTTGCACAATTGGTGATCAAAAAAGTAAAGCCCTTGAAACTTTTATTTTATTAAGAACATCAAACTTTTTAGTTTTTTTATTTGGAACATAATTGTTTTCTTGAATGTCAGAATCAGGATTTTGTAAATTACTTTTTAACATAATAATTTTTTCCTTTCTTGCTAGTATATTTTCAAATTAATTATAACAAAACTATAACCTTTTTATAATTAATATTATCTTAAAACTAAACATTAAAAAGGAAATGACAAATATCACCATCTTCAACTATATAATTTTTACCTTCAACTCTCATTTTTCCCTTTTCCTGAACATTTTTTTCACTACCCAATAATTCTATATCTTGATAATTATAAACTTTAAGTCTAATAAAACCTTTCATGAAATCTGTATGAATGATACCAGCACACTCTGGTGCTTTCATTCCTTTAATAAAAGTTCAAGCATGAACTTCTTTGGGTCCAACAGTAAAATAAGTACCTAAATTTAATAGTTTATAAGTTGCTAATACAATTTGATCAATTCCTGATTCAAAAATATTTAACTCTTTAAACATTTCTTTTTTTTCTTCTGCTTCTAATTCAGAAAGTTCACATTCTGTCTTAGCACAAACAACAATTACAGTAATATTTTTTTTGCTCATATATTGTTGTAATTGTTCAACATATTTATTGGTTTTAGTTATTAAATCTTTTTCATTAATATTAGCAATAACAATTATTGGTTTAGCAGTTAAAAAATTATAAGGTTTAATCATTAGTAATTCTTCTGAACTTAACTTTTGATTACGAATAGCAATACCATTGTTTAATTCATTATTAATTTTTTCTAATAAAGCTACCTCAGCAATACCTTGTTTATCTCTAGTTATTTGCGATTTTTTACGAACTTTTTCTTTTCGTTTACTTATTACTTCTTGATCAGCTAACATTAATTCCAATTCAATAATTTCAAAATCATTAATTGGATCAATTTTATTTTCAACATGACTAACATTAATATCATCAAAACAACGAATAACTTCGCATATTGCATCAACTGTTCTAATATTAGCAAGAAATTGATTACCTAATCCTTCACCTTTACTAGCACCTTTGACAAGTCCGGCAATATCATGTAATTCTAAAATTGTTGGTACAATTTTTTGTGGATTAAAGATTTTTATTAAATTTAAAATTCTTGAATCATTGACTGGAACGCTACCAATATTTGGTTTTATAGTAGCGAAAGGATAATTTTCAATTAATACTTGTGAATTGGTAATGGCTTTAAATAATGTTGATTTACCTACATTAGGTAAACCAACGATACCAGCAGTTAACATATAATATACACCTGTTTCTTTTACTTATATGATTACATCGTATCATATAAATTATAAAGAAAAATATAAAATTAATTATCAATTAAGAAAAATTTAATTTTGAAGTTGATTTGGATGGTAATGGTACAGTATTTACTAAATTATTAGA
>NZ_JALMUW010000169.1:0-619 GCF_023846195.1 Spiroplasma endosymbiont of Lariophagus distinguendus | reverse complement strand
AGCAATTCCATCAGCAATTGAACTTTTACCTTGAATTTTAAATGGTTTTCCTTGTTTTAAAGCTTGATTATAAGAATCAACATTTTGTGCCTCAATCCCAATAAATTTAATATTTGGATTTTTACTTTTTAAATAAATTGAAATACCACTTAAAAGTCCTCCTCCACCAATTGGAACTAAACAATAATCAATTTCTTTACCCATTGCATTCATTTGCTCATATATTTATAAACCAATTGTACCTTGACCAGCAATAACAAAATTATCATCATATGGATGAACTAACGTTAACCCTTCTTCTTTTTCAAGTCTTAATGCTTCAGACATTGCATCATCAAACATATTACCACAAAGTTTAACAGTACATTTAGCACCACCAAATTCTTTAGTAGCGGCAATTTTGGTTAGTGGTGCTGTTACAGGCATAACTATCTTGGATACTAAATTTAAACTTGAAGCTGCTAAAGCGACTCCTTGTGCATGATTACCAGCACTAGCAGCAATTAAACCCTTTGCTTGCTGTTCCTTTGATAAATTAAGAATTTTATTTAAAGCTCCTCTAATTTTAAAACTACCTGTTTTTTGTAAATTTTCTAACTTTAAAAATATTGGATGGGTG
>NZ_JALMUW010000168.1:0-623 GCF_023846195.1 Spiroplasma endosymbiont of Lariophagus distinguendus | reverse complement strand
TTTAGCAGTTGATGTAGTTTCTAATTGTAATTGAGAATTTATTTGTTTAATATTTGCTTTAATAAATTCTAATTCTTTATTATTTTTTAATTCTTTTGCTAAATTTGATTGTTTTGATTTTTTAATAAATTTTGATAAAAATAATAAAACAATAGTAACAATTACTCCACTAGCAACTGCTCCACTTAATACTGCTGATATTACTGTTGTAGATAAATTCATTTTTTATTCCTCCAATTGTATTTTATTTGAATGTTGTTTACATAAATGACATTCTTTTTTATGTTTTCTAATATTTTTATATTGATATATTAAATAAGGACTTGTAATAATAATTGGGATTGTTATTAATATATATTTAATTAATTTTCCATAATTACCTAATTTAGTTATAATATTTAATCCAATATGACCAAACATAGGAAATAACGTTAATATTAAATGGTCAGGTCAAGTAAAATTATATTGATTAGTATAATTACCTATTCCCATTGATATTGGTATTTTAGGTATTAATCAAGGTGTTATTGTAAAAAATAATGTTATAAACATACCAAGACTATGACTAGTTATTTTTAAAATATTTGATATTAAAATTTTAATTTTATCAATATGAGTACTAT
>NZ_JALMUW010000167.1:0-630 GCF_023846195.1 Spiroplasma endosymbiont of Lariophagus distinguendus | reverse complement strand
AAATATATAGTCATTTTACGTTATTTTATAAAAGATTCCAAACAGGTTCTAACTCATTGCTAGATGTTTGTGTTTTACTTTCTTGCTGTTCCATAAGTTCATCTCCTTTTTAACATAAAAAACCCATTTGCTTTAAAATTAAAACAATGGGTTTAAAAACATTATAAATTCATTATATGCCTTTCTAAGTGAAACTCAATTAAAAACATAATAAACTTCCTTTTTTAAATTTTTACTGGAATAAAATTGTTATCAACTAATTTCTTTACTCCATAAATGCTCATAACTTATATTTTCTAAAATTTAATAATCAAGTAATAATATAAGCACTAATATAAACAATAATATTAATAGCAAAAGCTAATAAAAAATATCATCAACGAAAAATAATTGGATAAATAACATGACTAAAAGTAATTAACTGTTGTGCTAATATATTAATTAATATTGGACTAATAAAAACACTAAAAACTGAAAAAATTAAAATTAAAGGGACAATAATTATAATAAAATTGTACGATACTTCCATAGTATTATATCCCAATACTTTTAAAATATTAATCAATATTCAATTATCACGAACTAAAATATTAGTAACCAAAGTCATAATCATAAATGATAATATAATAC
>NZ_JALMUW010000166.1:0-639 GCF_023846195.1 Spiroplasma endosymbiont of Lariophagus distinguendus | reverse complement strand
TTTTGCATTTTTAAAAATTCTTGAAATAAAATTTTTAGAAAAATAAGTATATTCATATTCTGCTTGAATATGTGTATATGTTTTTTTAGTTATTAAATTTTTAATTAAATTACTAAGTATTTTTAGTTTTAAATCTTTCATAAATCTTGCACGTTTTTCAATATTAAATTCTTCATCTGTAAAATATCTAGTTCTTTTTTCTATATTATCTCAATATATTCTTCTATTAAAAGTTACAAATCCAATTTCAGTATTTACTGTTCTATTACGTTTTTTAGAAACTTTATATCTTTCTTTTTCTTCTACAGTTCTATTTTGAAAAAAATTTTCATCTCAATCCTCGACTTCTTTGACAAAATATGATTTAATATCATTGATTTTATTGTTCAAATAATTTTGAAAATTAAACATCTTTCAACACCTTTCTATTGATTTTTTAACTCCAAGCATTGTATCAAATTTATTAATTTAATGTTGAAAAATGTTTAGTTTTATAGTATAATATTTAGGAACGATAAAATTGATGATAATGATGTATTTCTAGTTTAACGTTTAAAGATAACTTTTATTAGTTATCTTTTCTTTTTTAATAAAATAATGTACAATAAAGAAAAATATAAATAGAAAAGGAAAATAAAA
>NZ_JALMUW010000165.1:0-643 GCF_023846195.1 Spiroplasma endosymbiont of Lariophagus distinguendus | reverse complement strand
AAAGCCTAGATAGGCTTGTTTTAAATGAATTAGAGATATTTATTTTTGAATTTCACTTTCATATATTTTTCTATTTGTTTCTGCCATTTTTACATATTTATCTTTTTCTTCGCTTGTCATTTCTTGGCAATAATTATCAATAAGTTGGGCAACTTCTACAACTTTAAATTTAAGTTCTGGTTTCTGTTGAATAATTTCTGCTCTTTTTTCTTTACTAAAAAGCATATAAGCATTCATTGGTCTTTTAACTTTTTTATTTGACATATTTTTATCCCCTAATTTTTCTTATTATAATTTTACATGATTTAAAAATTAATTTTTCACATATTGTTTTTCAGTAAAGAATTTTATCCATGATTACGAGTTTTTGAATTTGAATGTTTTAATAACTCAGTTTCGGTTTTTAATTTTGCATTTTCTTCTTGCAAACTTTTAACTCAAGAAACTAATTGTTCAATTTGTTTTTGCTGCTTTTCTAATTTATGTTGAAAAGATAAGTCTAAAGGTTTCTCAAATATTTCTTTATACTCCATTTCAATAATTTTTTGAAAGAATACATTCTTTTTATTGATTTGAATTCTTTTTCCTTTTTCAAATCAATAACTATGAATTAGAGAATGGATGATTGTTACATGATAAATTG
>NZ_JALMUW010000164.1:0-648 GCF_023846195.1 Spiroplasma endosymbiont of Lariophagus distinguendus | reverse complement strand
TCATATATTTTTTTCAACTTTTTTGCTTAAACGTCAAATTAAAAATAAAAATTACTTGATTTTTAATATTAATTTGGTTTAAAATAAATTTGTAATTAGCAATCTAATAACTTAATTGCTAATTTAAGAAAAACGGAGGTGTTAATATGAAAAATGAAATTTCACAAACAAAAAAGAAATTAGATATACAAAACAATTTTTCTAGACGTAATTATTTAACTGATATATTTGATAATTTTTTTAATGATATTATAGATTTTTCTTATCCTTTAACTTCCAACAACGACCGAGAAAGAACATTTTTACCAAAAACAGATGTTTTTGAAAATGATTCTGAATACTGTTTAGAAATTGAATTACCTGGTGTTTTACAAGAAAACATTGATTTAAAAATAAATAATAACGTTCTTACAATAGAAGCTAAAAAAGAAGATGTTAATGAAAAGAAAAATAAAAATTATCATATTCAAGAAAGATATTATGGTTCATTCTCTCGCTCTATTAATTTACCATCTAATATAAGTGAAGAGTCTATAGATGCTAATTTTAAAAATGGTATACTAATTGTTAAAATACCTAAAAAAGAACAAACAAAAACTAAAAAAATTACGATTAAATAACTAAAATAAGTATCTTTAATTCATTTAA
>NZ_JALMUW010000163.1:0-662 GCF_023846195.1 Spiroplasma endosymbiont of Lariophagus distinguendus | reverse complement strand
ATTTTTCCATGTTCAATCATATTTTTAACAGTTTCATTATCAAATGCACCAAATAAAGTTGTAACATTTAATTCTCTATCAACATTTCTTTGAGTATAAGATTTATGATAATATTCAATTAAATTTCAAACTGGATAAGTATCTGGATATGCATTTAATGTTGTTGAATTACCATAAAAATTAACCATTGGTAAATTTGTTATTTCTAATATTGGTAAATAATTTCAAGGATTTTTAATTTCATAACTATATTTTGGTATTAAATTAGGTTTTAATTTTGTATGTGCTGTTCCTAAAATAATTTCTTTTTCATTTTTATTATCATTTTTATAAGTTTCAAATCTTATTTTTCCATTTTCAGCAATTACTCAAGTTAAAGTTGCACTATCTGCTTGTTCATTTATAAAAAAGAATTCTGCACATTGTTCTTCTTCATTATATTTAGCAACTCTACCAGCAAATGAATTAGGTAATACTTTTAAACTTGTACTATTATCTTTATAAATAATAGGCATTATATATACTTTTCCAAGTAAACTTTCTTGTATTCCAAATTTATATAATTTTTCAAATCATTTATCACTAATAATTTTATTAGTAAAATATTTTAAAATATTTTCTTTTTCACTATCAAATAATAAACCTTTACCTAATCATAATTT
>NZ_JALMUW010000162.1:0-666 GCF_023846195.1 Spiroplasma endosymbiont of Lariophagus distinguendus | reverse complement strand
TAAGGAGTAAATAATGACAAAAGAAATTGAAGAAAAAATTATTGAATTTACTAATGAAATAAGTAATAAATTAGATACTAATGAACAAGAAGTATTAAATAAAATTATTAATAATTATATAAATTTAAGTCAAACTTTAAATCAAATAACAAAGAAACATAAGGAAAAACATAAATAATGACATTTTGATATTGATTTACACATTGATTTTATTTAAGTAGATGAGAATTAATGAATGTACCAATATGATATGAAATAGTTGCTAGTTTAATAATAATTGGCATAATTGGTTTAATTTTAGTAATTATTGGTATTGGATATTTAATTTATGAAAAAATAACTAATTAAATTATACATATTTAGTAAATATTTATGATATAAAAATAATATAAACTTAATATAAGTTTTTTAACTCATTGCTTTATTTTAAAGTAAATGAGTTTTTATTTTGAAAGGAGAAAAAATGATTATAGAATTTTTAATCGCAGAAGAAAAAATCAAAGAAGAATTAGATAAAATAATTACTAATAAAAACCAATTTACTTCAGAAGTTATTAAAGAAAAAATTGAAGTTATTAAAGAAAAACTTAAAACATTAGATAAAAAAATTGAAAAAGAAATAAAAGTTAGTAAATTTAAAAAAATTATTTATTCAATATTCAAAAT